>JAIOTH010000044.1 GCA_021106915.1 bacterium
ATGAGTCTATTAATCCGGACATAATAGGGGATAGTTTCAATTTTTATTTTTACTAGTAGATTTAAAAGTTGTTTTTCAGTATAAGGAGTATATTTTTTTTCTTGGAATAATTTATAAATTGAACGAGCTTCTTTAGTCACTACACAAGGATAAATTTTAATTTGATCTGGTTGATAATCAGGAGCTTGAAAAATTTTCAGAAACATTTTGAAGTCTTTAGCGGGAGTAGAAAATGGTAAATCAGGCATGAGATGATAATCGACTTTGATCCCAACTTGTTTACAGAGTTTAGTAGCTTCAATAATTTCTTTTTGCCCGTGACCACGTCTAACTTTTTTTAAAATTTGGTCATCAGTATGTTGAACACCAAGTTGAATCCGAGTACATCCTTGATTTCTCATGGCAATGATTTCTTTTTGATTTAATAAATCGGGTCGAGTTTCTAAGGTTTCACCAATAATTCTATACTTAGTTTTTTCATTTCTTTTTAATTCTTTTTCTAAATTAGTTTTTACTTTCCCTTTGTTTTTTGGGTAATCATTGGCAGCTTGAAAACATTTAGTAATGAAATTATTTTGATAATCGCGAGTATAAGCATTCCAAGAACCACCTAAAACTAAAAGTTCAATTTTATCAACAGTATGACCATTAGTTTCTAAAGCTTTAATTCTAAATTGAACTTGCTGATAAGGATTAAATTTCAAGGCTTTAGCTCGTTGAGCAGCTGGTTCATTGGATAAATAACTAACTGGCATATTTGTTTCATGAGGACAGTAAATACATTTTCCAGGACATTGGTAGGGTTTAGTTAAAACAGTTACAGGTGTCACCCCAGAAATTGTTCGTGTCACTCTAGTAATTAAGTGTTTTTTAAATTCTAAATTTTCAGTAATTTTCTTTTTTTTAATTAGCTCCTGATAAGTTGCAAATAGAATATGATTGGGAGCGGGATTTATTTTAAATTCACCACAAAGTCTTTTTTTGGCTAATTCAAAACTACTTCGATTTTTAAAATCAAGTTTTAATAGTCTTTTAACAATTTTTTGGTATAATGAAAGCATAGTTTGTAGTTGGTAGTTTTTAGTCCCCCTGTTAAGGGGGATTTAGGGGGTTTAATTAATTCCTTAAACATCTAATCCCCCAACCCCCTTCCTGCCCTGCCGGTTTACATGCCGGAATGTAATGTAGGTATGCAGGCAGGTGACAAGGGGGCAAAATAATTTAATTTTTTAATTTATTTTATGGACAATGATGACATTAAACAATCTTACGATGCCGTGGCAGAACATTTTGCTTTAACTCGGAAAAGAGCTTTGCCACCACAATTAATAGATTTTAAACAATATTTAGCTGATGGTCAAGAAGTTTTAGATTTAGGTTGTGGTAGCGGTCGGATGATTAGAATTTTAAAAGATTTTGAAATAAATTGTGTTCTGACAGATATTTCCGAGGAGCTACTTAATTATGCCAAAAAAGAGGACTTAGGTAAAATTAAAAAAGCAGAATTTATTACTCAAGATATGTTAGAGTCTTTTTTTTCAGAGAATAAGTTTGATCTCATTTTTTGTATTGCCACTCTTCATCATTTAAAAAGTAAAAAAGATAGAATCAAATTTTTAAAAAATGTTCATTTTTGGTTAAAGCCAGGAGGATATTTTTTAATGACTAATTGGAATTTAATGCAAAAGCGTTATTTAAAGTATATTTTTAATTTTAGAAAATATTCTTGGAATGATTTTATGATTCCTTACAAGGATAATAGTGGAAAAAATTTAGCTAATCGTTACTATCATAGTTTTACTCATCGAGAATTAAAAAAAATATTATTAAAAACAGGTTTTCAGATTGAAAAGTTGGAGTTATCGGAAAATGGAAATGATCGAGTGAGTGTTTGCCAGAAATAATTTTCGGTAATTTTTTCCATTGACTAATCACTTATAATCCCATATAATCACTTATATAACTTATAAGGGTAATAATATGAAAAAAGATAAACTAACTAATAGATTGAATTTTAAAAAAATAGAAGATGTCCAAAAAATTCAACGTTTATTAACAGAAATTGACGAGTTTAAAGGTCGATGGATTGCGGGAATAAAATTGTCTCTGCAGACTCTGAGTAAATTAAAAAGATCAGTAATTATTACTTCTACTGGGGCTTCTACTAGGATTGAAGGAGTTGAACTTAGTGATGAGGAAATTGAAAAATTATTTAAAGGCTTAAAAATTAAAAAATTTAATACTAGAGACGAACAAGAAGTTGCTGGTTATAAGGAGCTTTTAGAAAATATTTTTAATAGTTATTTAAAAGTAAAATTTAGCGAGAGTACGATCAAGCATTTTCATAAAGAATTATTAAAATATTCTGAAAAAGATAAGAGTCATTTAGGTAAGTATAAATTTGGCAGTAATCAAGTAGAAGCTCTTGATTCAAATGGTAAAAAAATCGGAATTATTTTTGATCCTAGTCCACCACACTTAACATCTAAGGAAATGAATGAACTTGTGGAGTGGACGCAATTTACCTTGCAGGAAGATCTAATTCACCCTTTATTGGTGATTGGTAATTTTATTTTAGAATTTTTAGCAATTCATCCTTTTCAAGATGGTAATGGTAGAACTTCCAGAATATTGACTAATTTTTTAATGCTTAAATCTGGGTATGAACACATGCCCTATGTTTCTCATGAAAAATTTATCGAAGATAATAAAACTAATTATTATTTAGCGCTTCGAAGGAGTCAGGGAAATTGGAAAAAGCGAAGTAAAAACATTGCTCCGTGGATGATTTTCTTTTTAAATATTATTTTAGAGCAAGTCAGAATGGCGGTTAGCATTAATAATAGTGAAAAGATAGAGATTTTATTATCAGAGAAACAGTTGAAGGTTTGGCAGTATTTTCAAAGATATGAATATCTTAGTCCAAAAGATATTCGAGACAATCTAGATATGAAGGAAGCAACTGTTTTGCAAATATTGAATAAGTTATTAAGTATGAAAAAAATTGAACGATTGGGAATGGGCAGAGGAGTGAGATATAGAAAAGTTTAGAAATGTGTTATAATATAGGTAAATATAGAATATGGATCAAAACCAAAACAAAAATAATTTGGCGAATTTTTCGGATATTAATGATGAAATCATCTTTAAAGAAGAAGATGGGGATTTTAAATTACTTTCACATGGAAATTTAAAAGATTTTGATTTTAATAATTGGAAAGAAAAAAGTTTACCAAATGAACCTTCGATAAAATCACAAGATAGAGATTTATTAGACACTGGCTTAGAAGAAAAAGTTTTAGCTCCGCCTCCGCCGATGGTTTGGGATAAAAAATCTAATTTTTATTTTGACACTGAAGATGAAGATGAGGTTATGATAGAGAGAGAAAAATTAAAGAAGATAGAGCCTAAAGTAAAAAAATATAGCTTAAGTAAAATATCAGGGAAGTTAATTCAAAAATATCAGATAAATTTAGTACCCCAATTAGAATATAGTTTTTCTAGAATTATTTTGTCTTATTTAAAACATTCTAGAGAGAAAATTGATACTATTGAGTCTTTAAAAAATTTGTTTAAGAGAGCGGATTTAAAATTAGATGATATTGGTCTTGGTGAATTAATAGTAATGTTGACTGAAGTTAGGGAAAAAATAGAAGCAGTTAGTGGCTTGGTTTGGGACGACTTGCCTTTTTTAAAAGAAAAAGAAGATTCTAAAAAAGAAATTGTTTTTCCAAAAATTAGTAATCAATTGTCCAACTTAGATCCTCGTCAGAAAATAAAGATTAAATCTGATAATTCTGATATCCCTTTTATACAAAGAAGTTTTGTCCAAAAAAGTCAAAAAGATAGTAGCAGGAGAAAAATGTCTGACATTAAAACTAAAGAAAAAGTGATTAGTCCTATTGAAGAATTGTCTCAGGTTAGCATAACTGTTTTTAGGAGATTATCTAATAATCCAGTAGAAGCTGCTCAGAAAATTATTAATAAGATTAGTAGTTTTGAAAGAGAATCTTATATGAGGAAAGCTAAAGCTATTCAAAATTGGCGACAAAGTGAAGTTTATAAAATGTATATTAGTTTAGGGAGAGGGAGTATGGAATCAGGAATATCAATAGAAAAAATTATTGAGCAAAAGATTTTAGCTAATGAAAAAGTTTTAAGTATTGATGAATTTAAAGCTATATCGGATCTAAATAAAAAAATAAAATTTTAAATAAATTTGGTTAATTATTAATTTTGAAATTTGATTGAATTTCCTGTCTGCCGGCAGGCAGGTAAAATCAGGTAATTTAAAAATTAAATTGAAATTAAAGATTAGAGATTAGAAATTATTTTTATGCGTTATATAGTACCCCAATTTATAGACATCGAAAGTAAAATATTTGGACCAATCACAGTTCGACAATTTTTAATTATGACTGTTGGTGGTTTATTTATATTTTTAGCTTTTAAATTAGCTGATTTTTCGCTTTTTATTTTTGAAACTATTATTATTTCAATAGTTATTATTGTTTTTGCATTTGTTAAAATAAACGGTAAATTATTTCACAATTTTTTATTAGACCTTTTAAATTATATATTTAAGACTCCTAAGATTGCAGTTTGGGATAAAGAAGTTTCAATTTTAAATATTAAGAAAGCAGAGATTGAAAAGGAAAAAGATCCCTATAGTTTTCAAGAAAAAAAATTACCTCATAATAAATTATCAGAATTATCATTAATATTAGATACTGGCGGTGCTTATGTGGGAGAAAATGGGAAAAAAGATTCAAATTTAAAAAATATATAACTTTGAAAAAGTATTTTGGATAATTTTTAATAATAAGTAATATCTAAGGGAATGAATAATAAAAAAAGAACAACTAATAATAAAACTCAAGATATTTTAAATATTAGCGATATTCGAGATGATATGGTTGTTTTAAAAGATGGAACAGTGCGAGCAGTTTTAATGGTTTCTTCAATCAACTTTGCTTTAAAAAATCAAGATGAACAAGAAAGTATTATTGGTGGTTATTTTTTTTTTTTGAATTCTTGTTCTTATCCCTTGCAAGAAGAAATTCAATCTCGACAAATTGTATTTGAGGCTTATTTGGAAAAATTAGATAAAAGGTTTAAACACCAATCTATTGAACTTTTGAGAATGCAGTTTATTGATTATATTCAATTTATTAAAGAATTATAGATTTACAATCTATTATGACTAAGAAGTTTTATGTAGTA
>JAIOTH010000028.1 GCA_021106915.1 bacterium
GTAACCCAAGAAGAGATTTATAATAAATATGCTAGATAAAAAATATATCATCATAACTTCTGCTTACAACGAAGAACAACATATTGAGCAAACAATAAAATCTGTGATAAAGCAGACAATACTACCTGCAGAATGGATCATTGTGAATGATGGGTCTACAGATAAAACTGAAAGCATAATAAAAAAATATGCAAATAAATATGAATTTATCAAGCTATTAAATAAAAAAAATGACTATCTGGAATTTGGTTCTCATGTTGCTGTAAATTTTAACATCGGACTAAATAATCTTTCTGTGAAAGATTGGGAATATATAGCACAATTAGATGCAGATATATCGATTGATCGTTCAGATTTTTATGAATTTCAAATAAATGAATTCAAGAAAAATAAAAACCTGGGAAGTACGAGTGGAATAACTTATACGATAAAAAATGGTGTAAAAAAACTAAATACTAAAAGACCATATTGGCGAACTGGTGGTGCTACCAAATTTTACAGAAGAAAATGCTTTGAAGACATTGAAGGTATAGAACCAATTTTTGCATGGGATGGTTTAGATGTGTATAAAGCAATGTTTCACGATTGGAAAACCAGGACATTGTATGAATTAGAAGTACATCATCTCGGTGTTTCTCGCATCAATGAAAGACATCAAACTAAAGAAAAAGTAAAATTAATTGGAAAAAGTTTATATCAAAGAGGTTATCCCATTGAATTTGTATTATTTAAAAGTATATCATTCTTAAAAAAATCGTTTACTCATCAAAGAGCGTTTTTAAAAGGATATTATTCTGCAAAAAAAAATAAAGAAAAACAATATATTACGATTGATGAAAAAAAGTTTATTAGAAAAGTCCAATATTTGAGAATATTTGATCGTTTAACCCATAAAGAAACACTATGAAATAATATTATAGAAGGATATTTATGAATGGTTTTGATAACATAAAAAGAACGCAGTTTATTTTTTTTAATACCAAAGACCCAAAACAATTACAAGATAAAATAACTTATTATTCAAAATTTATACCAGGAATTGTTGAAATAATCAAAATAGATTCATTCTCAATAATAATGTTTTTAAAGAGTAATCATATTCTACATAAAACGATAGTTAAAAATGTTAATGATTTTTTTATCTTTTTAGATGGGGATTTTTACGAAGAGATCGATGAAGATGATATATTAAACAATATGAATTATAGTAATTACAAAAATATTCTATTAAATACTAATGGCAGTTTTAATTGTTTGATATATCATAATAAAAAAAAAGAAGTAATCTTATATAATGATATTATAGGTTTGAAAAAATATTTTTATGGATTTGTTGGAAATGATTTAGTTGTCTCTTCTCTATTATCTGTGTTTTATCAAAGTAATATAAAATATAATGACGACTTTGTTAAAGAATATATTTTTGCTAGAATTCCTTTTGATTATGAAACACAATTTAGTAAAACGTATACAGTACCACCAGATGGATTTATAAAAATCAATATAATCCAAGAAACAGTTCATGAAAATATACATATTAGATTCTATGAAGAGGATGTAAAATCTAAAAATGAAATATTAGAAAATATTTATAATGTTTTTCAAGATTTTTTAAAATTTGTTTATAAGAAAAAAAAGAAAGAAAAAGTGTACTGTACCTTAACTGGTGGTGCTGATACTAGAATTTTATTAAATATGTTAATCAATAGTGGGTATAATATCTCAGGTTGCTTAACCGATTTCAATTATAGTATAAATAATACTATTGTAGCAAAGAAAATATGTCAATATTTCAATTTAAATCTTTATAATGTAAGAAAAAAGAATAATAAATTCAATAAAAAAGATGTAGATAGATTAAATTATATTACAAATGGTTTGAGACCGGATGTTGTTTATCCTGTGAATATTTATAATCCAAAATCAATAGTTTTTTATGGTGCTTTTGGTAATTTTTTATCAAGAAGAGGATATGGTTTGCATCGAGAATTGCTCAATTCAAAAAACAGGGATGTATTCATAGAGAAATTTTTTAAATTTATATTTCCCGAAATACACATAGACGTTATAAAAAAAACCTTAAACCCACAAGTCTTTAAACGTATGAAAGAAAGATTTCGTGCTATATTTGAAATTTATTTCAAAGACTTAAATCTTGAAATGTCATATTATTATTTTTACAAAAACTTTCGAAATTTTTATAATGACGCTCGATTTGCTGCTGGTTCTTACATTGGGGCATCTGGTATTTTCCCATTTAATAACTTACAAATAATTAGTCTCTACAATACATTGTCATTAAAAGATAAATATTCTCATTGGGCTCATTTTAAACTTTCATATTATAATAATCCTAAATTAGCTACATTTAAAATGGGGCATTTTTCTTTTTCAATAAAATTTAAACCGTGGTTTATTTGGCACATTTCTGAAAAAATATTAAAGATAAAATATGAATTAGACAAGCTCAAATATTCGTATCATTCTCTAGAAAATATGAAACAGATATTCTCAGAAAGATTTGATATAGAAAATTATAGTAGTATATATGATTTGAACCTTTATTTGCAAAAATTAAGTAAGTTAAGACACCCTAAATCCTTTCAAATGCAGATATTATGGCTTACATCATTAATTTTTAATTATGATGAGCTTTGCAAAAAATGGAAACAAAAAATTGATAATATGAAATAATAATTATGAGACTGTATAATTTTTTAACAAAAAACGTAATTCTTCCATTAAGTGATAAAAAAACTAAATGGAATATTGCAAAACACCTAAAATTTTTAAATGAGAGTCAGTGGTGGAGTTTGGATCAATTAATTGATTATCAAAATAGAAAATTAAAAGAATTGATCAATCATGTTTATAATAATGTTCCATATTACAGATCAATAATGGATAAAAGATATTTAACTCCAGATGATTTCAAAACTATAGGTGATTTAAAAAAATTACCAATTTTAACCAAAACAGATGTTCAAAATAATTTTCCAGATCTTATATGTGCGAAAAACATAAACCACTCAAAATCAATGAAAGGTCATTCCAGTGGTTCAACAGGAGTTCCAATACACTATTATTTATCAAGAGATGCATATGGTATGAATAAAGCTGCTTATTTACGAGGTTGGTCTTGGATGGGTTTTCAGCTTGGTGATAGATTAATAAAAGTAAGTCAAAATAAAAGAAGTTCTTTTATTAAAAGATTACAAGATAAAGTTGATAATACCTATTTGTTTAGTCATTCTTATACAAAGGAAAATTTGGATGAATTTGTTACTATTATGCACAAATTCAAACCAAAATTTCTAAGGAGTTATCCAGATCCGCTGGAGTTTTTAGCGAAACATATAAAAAAATATAACATTAAAATTCCGCCGATAAAAGCAATAAATACAACAGGTAATATGCTTATTAAAGAAACTAGAGATTTAATAGAAGAAGTCTTTAATGCTCCTGTTTTTGACTCTTATTCATGTGAAGGTGGAGCAAATGTATTCGAATGTCCAACTCATTCCTGTTATCATACATCAATGGAATATGCAATTACGGAAATTATTAATGAGAATGGGAAAGAAGTGGAACCGGGAGAATCAGGTCGTTATTATACAACGGATCTATGGAATTATGCGACGCCTTTAATAAGGTATGATTCAGGTGATATAGTTACAAAAGGTAAATCTAAATGTCATTGTGGGCGTAACCTTATGACAATTTCTAAAATCCAAGGAAGAGATAATGATATTGTAATTACTCCAGATGGGAATTATTTAGTTGCCCAAAGCTTTACAACATATTTTAAATATATACCAGAGATTACGCAATTTCAAGTACACCAAATAGAAAAGGATGAAATTTTATTTAAGCTGGTCGTTAGAGAAGACTTTAAAAAAGAACAGAAAATAATAATAATAAATGACTGGTTTATTAGATTGAAAAAAACGACCAAAATAAAAACGGAAATAGTAAAAGAGATCCCTCTATTAAAGTCAGGAAAGCGAAGATTTGTTTTTAGAAATATGGAGATAGAGGTATAATAATGTCTATAGTGGCTCATAGAAGAACACCAAAAGAGATAATTTTGGGAATCAAAAATAGGATTTTACATAATATTGCATATTTTACATTCCCCTATCAAATTACTGCCCAACTTCACAGATGGAGGGGAGTAAAAATTGGGAAGAAAACGCATATAGCCCGTTTAGTATCAATTGATGACAGAAATCCAGAATTAATTGAGATAGGAGATGGAGTAGCTATATGTGCTGAAGTAATGATTCTTGCACATCAAAGAGATCTTTCAAAATATAAACCTGATATGTATGCGATGCATTGTCCCTTTAAGGAAGGTAGGGTCGTTATTAAAAACGGAGCCCATATAGGCATTGGAACAATTATTATGCCGGGAGTTACAATCGGAGAAGGGTCTGTTATAGGTGCAGGTGCTGTTGTAACAAAAGATATTCCATCTTATTGTGTAGCAGTTGGTATGCCGGCAAAAGTGATAAAGGAATTTAAGTAGTATGAAAATCTGGATAGATATCACTAACACTCCACATGTTAATGTATTGATACCAATAATGAAAAAACTTGAATCAGAACATGAGCTTATAATTTCAGCTCGTGACTTTTCTGAAACATTACCACTTCTGAGGAAGAATGTAATTATCCCAATTGTCATAGGAGAATATAAGGGCAAAAGTAGGATAAAAAAAATTATAGGTATGTTCAGTAGAATGTTTGCATTACAATTCAAAATACCTAGATTTGATGTCAGTATTTCATTAGGTGGGAATTACACTGCAGTAGTGAGTAAATTAAGAAGAAAGAAATCCATTATATTTAGTGATAATGATATATCTTTCAAGGTTCCGGCTTACAAATATGGTTCATATTTTATTTTCCCAACATATTTTAATTCAAATAATTTAGAAAAAAAATATAGCATCAAAAAAGAGCAAATTTATAAATATAATGGTTTTAAGGAAGATATATATATTGCAGATTATAAACCCGATAAGAATTTTATGAACCAACTGCCTTTTGATGAGTTTATTACTATAAGACCAGAGAATCTTAACGCTTCATATGTCCCCAAGGATAGTATAACAATTGTTCCTAGTTTATTTGAGAAATTTAAAGATGAAAATATCTTATTCTTACCAAGATATTTTAAAGAAAGAGAATATGCAAAAAGTTATGATAATATATTTATACCTGATGAACCATTAAGTGGTTTAGATGTATGCTATTACACAAAAGCAATGTTAACTGGTGCGGGCACTTTTGCGCGCGAAGCTGCATTGTTGGGAACGCCAGCAGTGAGTTTCTTTTCTGGTAAAACTTTTTTAACGGTAGATACAATTATGCAGGAGAAAGGATGGGAATTCAAATCTAGAGATGTAGATGACATATATGATTATGTAATAGAAGCTCAAAAAAGAAAATCACAACAAATGAAAAGTAAAAAAGTACAAGACGAAGTCTTTTCAATTTTAAATAAGATTATATAGAAATGCAAATGAAAGACTTCACCCTAAAAACCTATAAGCAATTATTAAAAACACTTTTAAACAAAGGGTATCAATTTCTCACAGCAGAAGAATATTTCACTCTCACACCCTTGCCCAGCCGTTTAGTCGACAATTCGCCTTCTCGTAAATTCACTACCTCGCAACCTCACCCTCTCGTAATCATGCGCCATGACGTAGATCGCAAACCCAATAATGCATTACGTATGGCAAAACTTGAAAATGAGCTTGGCGTAAAAGCCACTTACTATTTTCGGACTATTACACAAACTTTTAAACCTGAAATAATTAAAGAAATTGCTGAGTTGGGACATGAGATAGGGTATCATTACGAAAATTTATCAGAAGTTGCAAGTAGAAATAATTTCCGTAAAAGCAAAAAACAGAAATCAAAAAGTAAAAAAAATAAAGATAATAATTATAATCTCTTTGAGTTAGCTTTAAAAGATTTTAAAATAAACCTTGCAAGATTAAGAAAGTTATACCCAATAAAAAGTATCGCGATGCATGGTTCTCCACTTTCAAAATGGGATAGTAGATTACTTTGGGA
>JAIOTH010000012.1 GCA_021106915.1 bacterium
GTCCTTCTGAAAATCCGCAGTTTGTTATTTTAACAAAATTTGATTCACCACAAAGAGCTTGGGCGGCTTTGACGGCAGCTCCTTTGTTTGGTAAGATTTCAAAATTCATATTAGATTATTATAAAATAAGCCCGGAAAGATAAATATACTAATGATACTAATTTTATGATACTAATATACTAATAATTAAATACTAATGATACTAATATTTTGATACTAATATACTAATAATTCGTATCATTCGAATGTTATTCGTATATTGGTATCGCAAGATATATGAAAAAGATTTTAATATACATTTTAAAGATTCTCAGTAAATTGGTTTTAAAAAAATATAAACCAAGAGTTATTGCTATTACTGGATCAGTCGGAAAAACTTCTACTAAAGAAGCTATTTTTCAGATATTGTCTTCTCGTTTTAATGTGGAAAGAAGTAAGGGTAATTATAACAGTGAAATTGGAGTCCCACTTTCTATTTTAGGTGTCACTAAGAGTCCTGGAAAATCATTAGTTTCCTGGTTAGGAATTTTTTTCAAAGCTTTGGGGATGCTGTTTTTTAAGAAATATTATCCTAAAAAAATAATTTTAGAAATGGGAGCAGATCATCCAGGAGATATTGAATATTTGACTAGTTTTGTGCCTATTGATATAGCTATTTTGACTAAAATTTCTAAGGTTCATACTGAATTTTTTAAGAATATTGATGGAATTTTAAAAGAAAAAAGAAAAATTTTTGATAGAGTTAATCCAGGCGCTTGGGCAGTCTTAAATAATAATGACGAGAATATTAAAAAGATTAAGCACGATTTAAAATGTAAGGTCATTACTTACGGAATCAATACAGATGCTGATGTTCAAGCTAGTGATTTACAGATTATTAGAAAAGGACAGGTGATGGGGCTCAATTTTAAAATTAAACATAAGGGTAATGTAGTTCCTTTCTTTTTGCCAAATTGTTTAGGTTTGGTGCAAGTGTATTGTTTTTTAGGTGGAGTGACAGTTGGGCTTTTGGAAGGATTTAATTTGGTGGAGATGTCTATTTTAGTTAAAAATTATACTTGTGTACGAGGTCGAAATAAATTAATTGAGGGAATGAATTCTTCTTATATAATTGATGATACTTATAATTCTAGCCCAGAAGCTTTAAAAGCTGCTATTGATCTTTTAAAAAATATAAGGATCTTAGTTAATGGTCATAAAATTGTAGTTTTAGGTGATATGTTGGAGTTGGGACGAGAAAGTAAATCTTTACATAAAGAAATTGGTGAATATATTGCTGATCAAAAAATAGACTTATTATTAACTACTGGTTCAAAAGCTAAAGGAATTTATTTAGGCGCTCAAGAAGTTGGAATGAGTGACAAAAATAATATTCATTTTGATAGTCAGAGTGATTTAGTTGATTATTTGAAAATAAATATAGAAAAGGATAGTATAATTTTAGTTAAAGGATCCCAAGGTGCTCGAATGGAAAAAGTAGTTAAAAGTATTATGAAAAATCCTGGTCGAGCTAGTCAATTATTGGTTCGTCAAGATAGTAAATGGTTAAAGTTATAATTTTTTAACTGAGTTTTTTTGTTAGATTTCTGTGATTTGGTATTTTAGATTTGCTTTTTTAATTTAAATAATTTATTATATAGAGACTTATTTAAAAATTAATAAAATAAATATGAAAATGAAAAAGATATTATTAGTATTTTCTTTATTGTTTTTAGTTTTTTTGGTTTCAGCCTGTGGTAATCAAAGTGCTAAAAAGAATCAAGATGTTAATCTAGACGTAAAAATAGATAGCTTTTTAGCTTACTTGATTAAAGATTCTCGTTGTACAGAAGGTCCTTGTCAAACTGAAATTTTAAAACAAAGTTTAAATCAGATTTTTCCAAATTTGGAATTTGTAGAATATGATTATAAAAATGATCCAGAAGGTGAAAAATTTTATAATGATTATCAATTAACAGTTCTACCAGCATTATTACTTACTAAAGCTATTGAAGCTGAGGAAAATTATCCTAAGGTTCAAAATTATTTAAAAGCTAACGCTGTAGATGCTAATTTACTTTCTTTAAGTTTAGGAGCTAGTTTTAATCCTAATAAAGAAATTTGTAATAATAACATTGATGACACTGGTAATGGTAAAGTTGATTGTGAAGATGCCAATTGCCAAGGAGATTTGTTTTGCAGGACAGAAGAAGCAAAGACTTTAGATTTATTTGTGATGAGTCAATGTCCTTATGGAACTAAGGCTTTAGATGCTATGGAAGAGGTAATTGAAAATTTTGGTGATCAAATAAATTTTAGAGTTAATTTTATTGCTAATAAGGCAGAAGATGGTTTTAAATCTTTACATGGTCAACCAGAAGTAGATGAAAATATTAGAGAATTATGTGCTATTGAGTATTACCCAGATGACTATGAATATATGGATTATATTTGGTGTCGTAATAAAGATATTATGAGTACTGATTGGCAAACTTGTGCTACAAATTTTCCTAAGATCAAAACTTGTTTTACAGGTGAAGAAGGAGCTAAATTGTTAGAGGAAAATATAAAGTTAGCTAATACTTTAGGAATTGGTGCTTCACCAACTTGGTTAACTAATAATCGTTATAAATTTTCTGGTATTACATCAGAAGCAGTTAGACAAAATTTTTGTCAATATAATACAGATTTAGAAGAAGATGTTTGTAAAGTAGCTCTCTCAAATGAATCAAATGTTCCAGCTGGTGAATGTAATTAAGATTGTAAGTTTTTAAATTAAAATCCCTTGTTAAAAGCAGGGGATTTTTTATTTGACAAGATGTTAAATAAGGGGTAATTTATCTTTAAAAGAAAAAGAAAAAGAAAAGGGGGAAAAATGCCAACGTTATTAGAGATACTGGGATTATCTAGAATTCCAGATGTGTATTTAGTGTTAGGTGCTGCTATTTTAATATTTGTGGCCGTTTTTGTATGTAATCATGTTGTATATAGAAAATGGAAGGAAAAGAAAAAAAAAGAATAAGGAGGAGAGATGTTAACAATTTATTATAAAGATGACATCAAAGATTGTAAAAAATATTTTATATCTTTGGGTTTAGAGAAATTTATAAAAAATGAAAAAGTTCAAGGAGCTATTTTATTTACAAAAACTGATAGTTTTCAGGGAAATATTACAGAAAAAGCTATTGGTATCGGAAAAAAGGAATTTTTAGGATGTGTAACGCGAGTAGTGTTAGTAGTATCAAATTCCACAATTTTTGGAGTTTTTGAAACTTAATTTAGAATTGACCGGGTAATTTTATTCGGTCTTTTTTTATTAGTTAAAAATTTTACTTGACACTTTTAAAAAATTTGTTATACTAACTTTAGCACTCCAAACATTAGAGTGCTAAGAATAAAATTTATGACTAATGACGGAATCTTAAAATATATTATAGAAGAATATATTAGTTCGGCTACTCCAGTTGGTTCTAATTATTTAGTTTCTAAAAAGAAATTAAATTGTTGTCCAGCTACTGTCCGAAATGCCATGATGGAATTAGAAAGAGATGGATATCTTTTTCAACCACATATTTCAGCAGGACGAGTTCCAACTCTAAAAGCCTATCAATCATATAGTTCTGCTTTAGATTTAGAACAAAAGTTGTCTGATAAATTTGTTAAAAAATTAGACTTAGCTTTAAATAATTTAAAAACTAAAGACAAGGAACAGGAATCTAAAACATTAGCTAAAATGGTAGCAGAAATTACTAATGGAGCTGTACTTTTAGCCTTTTCTAAACACAACTACTATATTACTGGTTTTTCCAATATTTTGTCCCAACCAGAATTTGTAGAAATTGGTCGTTTACAAAATCTCAGTTTAGCTTTAGATAATTTGGAAAATATTATTGAAAATGTTTTTGATCAAATTAAAGATACAGAGGTTTTTATCGGACCTGATAATATATTTAGTGAATATTTATCTGCTATTACTTCCCCTTTTTCTAAAGGAATAATCGGTATTTTAGGACCAACTAGAATGAATTATAAAAAGAATTTAGGTTTAATTAATTATTTTAAAAAAGCAATCTAATGGAGAAAAAGAAAACATCATCCTTTGCTAAAGCTTTGGATGACAAGAAGAAGAAAATTATTTCCAAGAAGACTGACAAAGCTCAGGAATATCTTTTTGGTTGGCAAAGAACCCAAGCTGATTTTGAAAATTATAAAAAGCAAACTGAAAAAAGAATGAAAGATATTATTGAATTTGGTAATGCTGGATTATTATTAGACCTTTTACCATTATTTAATCATTTTAAATCTGCTTTACAACATATTCCTGAAGAACAAAAAGAAGAAGGCTGGTGTCAGGGCTTAGGACATATTAAGAAGCTCTGGGAAGATTTATTTGCTAAATTTAATATTCAAGAAATTGAGACAATGGGTAAAGAATTCAATCATAATGAACATGAAGCAGTGGAATTTGAAGAACATGAAGACAAAAAAGATCATGAAATTATTAAAGAAATCCAAGCAGGTTATAAATTAAATGATAAAATAATCCAACCAGCAAAAGTGGTAGTAAATAAGTTAAAAACAAATAAATAATAAATTATATAATAACCTTTTAATTTTTAAGGGCAGTGCTTTCGTCCCGAGCGAAGTCGAGGGGCAAAGGTAATTGTGAATAAGCTAAATAATAAATAATTAAAATTGGTAGTTTACTACCTGCCTGTCGGCAGACAGGTAAGTTACCAACTACTTACTACAAACTAATAACTACTAACTAAAACAATATGCAATTAATAAAATGGAATCCAATGTCTAATGAAGATGATGAGTTTTTTAATCTGCCAATGGTTAGACCAAATAACACACCTTCTTTAGACATTTATCAAGATCAAGATAATGTTTATGCTCGAGTAGCTCTACCAGGAGTTGATTCAGAGAATATTAAAGTTTCTATTGAAAATAGTGTTTTAACTTTAGAATCTTCCACAGAAAAGAAGTCAGAAATTGATGAAAAGGATTATTATCGAAAAGAAATTAGATATGGTTCATTTCGAAGAAATGTTCAATTACCAACACATGTGCAAGGTGATAAAGCTATTGCTGAGTATGAAGATGGTATTTTAAATATTACTGTTCCTAAGAAAAAAGAAGAAAAGACTAAGAAAATTGAAGTAAAGATAAACCTGCCTGCCGGCAGGCAGGGAAAGAAATAAAAATAAATATATTTATCTTGTTAAATCAACATTTTATTAATATCTTACAGTATTTAACAAGAAGAATTTAAAAAGAGAAAAAACAATTAAAAAATAATATTTAACAGGATGGATAACAATATGTTATTACCTAAAAAATTAATTCAGAAATGTCCAGTTTGTGGAAAAGAATATCAGCATAATAAAATTAAAATTTTAGAAACTCAGGATTTATACATTTTGTCTTATTTAAAATGTAGTAATTGTCATTCTGGTTTAGCTTTGAAGATTCTAATGCTTCCTCATGGAATGGTGGGTCAAGCAGTGGTGACAGAATTAGATGGTGAAGAATTAAAGAATTTTAAGAAAGTAAGTAAAGCTATTGCTAGTGAAGATGTATTGTTTGTGTATGATTTTTTTAAGAAAAAGAAAAGTTTAGTTGAGGGTTTAAAGTCAGTTAGTCACAAATTGTGACCAACTGAAATTAGAATAAAAAAGTCAAGTTGTTACAAATTGTAATGGTTTGGAAAGTTTTTTAAACCATTTTCCTGATGTCGGGAAGATGGTTAGAATAATAAAAATTAAGGAAATCAAATAATTAATTAAAAGTATGACACAAAATATTTTTGAATCTATAAAACATATTAATGATTATAAATCGGAATATTGGACGTCTAGAGAATTATATAAGGCATTAGAATATGCTGATTATCGTAATTTTTTAAAAGTTGTAGAAAAAGCTAAAGAGGCTTGTAAAAATAGTAAGCAAGATATCCACAACCATTATGTTGACGCCGACGATATGGTTTCCATTGGCTCTGGAGCGGAAAGATCTGTTAATACGGTTCATTTGTCTCGCTATGCTTGTTATTTAATTATTCAAAATTCAGACCCAAGTAAGGAAATCGTAGCACTTGGTCAGACTTATTTTGCTATTCAAACTAGAAGACAAGAAAAAACTGATCAATTAGTTGAAGATCAGAAAAGAATCTATTTAAGAGATGAGGTTAAGAAACATAATACTTCATTAGCTGAAGCAGCAGATAATGCTGGAGTTAGTAAATTTGGTAAGTTTCAAAATTATGGTTATAAAGGTCTTTATGGTGGACTTGATGCAAAAGATATTCATAACATAAAAAAATTAAAAAAATCACAGAAAATTCTTGATCATATGGGTAGTGAGGAATTAGCAGCTAATTTGTTTCGAGCAACGCAAACAGATGCTAAGCTTAGACGTGAAAATGTTCAAGGCGAGAAGAAAGCAAATTTAACTCATTATGAAGTTGGGCAAAAAGTGCGTAAAACTATTGATGAATTGGGTGGTGTCATGCCAGAAGACCTTGAAGCTGTAGATGGAATTGGAAAAGTGAAAACAAGAATTAAAAAGAAAAGTTTGAAGAATAATAAAAAATTAAAGAAATAAAATGAAAAAAGTATTATTAATTATAATTGTAGTGTTATTTATATCAGGTTTGACTGTTTATGCTTTTGAACCAGAAATTATAAAAAAGCCAATTTTAAGTGTTAAAGAATTAATTAGTCCCGCAAAGTATAAAGTAGGGTTAGTCCCTTTGAAAATGCCACCAAATGAATTTTCTAATATTGATCATAAAGCAAAATTTGTAGAATCAATGAGGAATTTTGATGCTGGTGAAAATACAATTAATTGGAATGAAATTAATCCTTTAGAATTTTTAGAACAGTTAAAACAAGAGAAAGTTGCTAATCATGACTGGGCTGGACTTTTTACAATTTGGAATTATCCGCCAGAAGATTGGATTAAAGAAGGAGATATTCATGAATTGATTAAATTGATTGATTCTCAGGAAACAAGCAAAAGTATTTATGTTATGGTTAGCTCTTGTATTGGTAGACAAACAACTATTGGGCATGAAGCAATGCATTTAATTGAAGGTTATCGACAGAAAGTATATCCACCGACAACAAGTTCTAGCTGTTATTTTAAACCCAATGTTGAGGAATATCAAAAGTGGTATGAGGAGGAGTTTTTAAAAGAGATTAAATAACCAGTCGGTGACAAATTGTCACCAGTTGAAGTAATTGAAATATTCTTGATCGTTTTATCGATATCAGGAAAACGATAGTAAGGGAAGTGAAGTGTCCCAAAGATTGGGACAGTTGAAAATGTATGAAATAAATTAGTATATATGAATGATCTTATAAATATAAAAGTAATCCAAAAGGATTTTAATGGAGACAAGAAAAGGTTTGTTAATGCTAGAGAATTGCATCAATGGCTGGGTGTTGGTAAATTTTTTGCGAATTGGATCAAAGACCGAATCAAAAAGTATGATTTTGTGGAAAATTTAGATTATTTTGTATCCATTGCCAATTTTGGCAATGGACTAAGTACCCAATCCAAGGGAAAAATTATTGATGCTAAAACGGGTAGAATTTTACCAAAAGACTATATTATTTCTGTAGATATGGCTAAAGAATTAGCAATGTTAGAAAATAATGAGATTGGTAAAAAGGTTAGAAAATATTTTATTAGAGTTGAAAGTGATTTTAAGAAAGTGATGCATATTGCTACTTTGGATCCTAAGATTATTAATCAATTGGCAAGTGAATTCTCGGAAACCAGAGCAGAGACTAAAAATTACAGAAAAGATTTTACGGACAGTATTAAAAAGTTTGTAGCAGTAAAAAATTATGGAACATATACTAATATGCTTTATAAGTTTCTGTTTTTAGAAAAAGCTAAAGAGTATAGAAAACTTTTGAATCTAGCAAAGAAAGATTTTACTAGAAATTATATGTACGAAGAAATATTATTAATTATTGGTGCTTTTGAAGTTGGTTTGTCAGGAGAAATTGAAAAAGAATATAAGAAATTAGGAAAAAAATTAACTAAGAATCAATTTGTAAATAGATTTAATGAATTTGCTTCACAGAAGAATTGGTTAGTATATCAAAAAAGAGCAAGAAGTATTATGGCAACTTATGATGAAGAGTTAAGAAATGTGAAGCATCCGAAGTTGATTGATTATAAAAAAGAATTCAGTCAGGAAGATATTCAAAAGCTTATTGGGTAATTATAATAATTAAGAGAATGAACTGGTCACAGTTTGTGACCGTTTGAAGGCATATAAAAGAGATTAAATAATTAAAATTTATGAAAATTGATTTTACAAAAAAGCAATTTGAAACTTTATTGAAAATGGTATATATGGGTGATTGGGTTGTTAATGGAGTTAGAACTGGAGCTAAGGATGATAAATTTATTAAAAAATATAAAGAGCTGGTTAAATATATTTATTTTTTTGCTAGAGGTTTTAAATTAGAGAATTACGCTGATGAAGAATTAGACGGAGCTTGGCCATCAAGGGAATTAGAAGAAAGCGAAGTTAGAGGATATATAAATTATTATGATGAAGATATTTTTTGGGAAGAACTAGCTAGCCGTTTAGCAATGCGTGATTTTCATAGAGATTACACTATGGAAGAAATTAAGGATATGGATTTTAGTGAAAGAATAGAAAATGATCATCCTTATTTAGAGAGGTATTGGAATGAAATTGATGGTTTTGGGTTAGATAGGTTGGAAATAAATGAAGAAAAATAAAGTTGCTAGCCAGCAAGGTGGTAGTATTTCTAAAAAAGCTAGAATTGCATTAGAAAATAAGACTAAGAAGAAAGTTGTTTCTGGTGGGAATTTTTTAGGAAAAAATAAAGAGATTAAATAATTAAAATAAATATGAACAACCAAGTTTTAATATTAACTGGTCCTGCTGGTTCTGGAAAGACAACTATTGCTGAATTATTGGTTAAAAACAAAGACTTTGTATTATTAGATGGTGATTATGAAGATACTGAATTTTTCCCCAATGGCAATCAGTGGTTACCAGAAAATTATCAAAAATTATGTCAAGCTCATGATAAAATTTTGAAAAAAGTTAAAGATATTTTTGAATCAGGTAAAAGTGTGGTTGTTGATTATATAATTTTTAATCAGTTTTCAGAGTTTATTGACAAATTTAAAAAAGAATTTAAAGATAATTTAAAAATTAAGGTTCTTTTTCCAGATAAGAATGTCATGATTGAAAGAGATCAAGAACGGAAATGCTGGACTGCTGGAGAAGATGCTATTAATAATATTTACAATAAATTAGAGGTTATAAAATCAGAAATTGGTGCTGATAATTATATTGATACATCAGATGAAGCACCGGAAAAAACAATAGAAAAACATTTTTAAATGATTAAATAAATATGGAAAATCAATCATTAACAAAGTTAAAATCAATTGCACATTTTTTGAAAATAAGTAACAGAATACATTTTCAAAATTTTAATCTTTTTCTTTTTATTAATTTTTTAAATACAAATTCAGAAATATCAATCATTTTGAATAGTTTGATGTTAAAATTTCCAAAATTAAAGGAATCTTTTCAAAAGTATAAAGGAAGTAAACATGTAATAGAATTAGATAATGATTTAAGAAAGGGAATTACAGAATTTGAAGAGTGGGTTGCCTATTGTTTTTTATATATAAATAGATTAACAGAATTAAAAATAAGAGGTAATCTAGTTGTAGACAATTTTATATCTAACTGTAGTGACGTTAAGCAAGACAATGAAAAAAAATTACAATTTTATAATGATTGTATTGAACCAATATTAATATATGTTGAGTTGCAAATTAAACACTCATTAAATTCAATTAACATCTTGCGTAGATATAAAATCCTTTGTGAATGGTATGATAGACAAAATCTAATTAAAAAGGATGAGCTTAATATAACTAAAAATCATCTTAGTAAATATTTATTTGATCAAGGTTTTACTTATTCTTTAGCAGAAGTAAATGTTGGTTCTGGTCGTATTGATAATTTAGGTATTAATGCTGAACAATTAAGTAATTTACCTGAAGCAATAGTAATAGAGGGTAAAATTTTAGATGGTAAAAATGATAAAAGTAAATTACAGAATGTAAAAGATCAGGTTGAAAAAAGAATTAATGAGTTAAATTTTAAAGAAGGTTTTTGTGTGGTTTATAATAAAAGCGAAAATATTATTAGTATTAAAAATCTTGTTGATAATTTGCAGGGTTTTCCATTTTTATTATCGAACAATAGACGTATTTTTTTCGTTTTTATAAACCTAAATGAAATTTTTTACGAATCAAAGTCAACTTTAAAAAATAAACTTATAGAAATTAAATAATTAAAATAAAATATAATGTTTTTATCTAAAATTTTTAAAAATAAATCTGATAGAATAATGGAGACTTGTATTTCTATTTATCAGAAAGCAAAAAAGAAAAAGCCAAATAGATCGGAAAGGGATTATTTAAAAATTGTATTATTAACAAAACCACCATTTGATTATCTTCCTGATAAAATAATTAATTTCACTTTAGATACTTTTGATAATATTAATGATTTAGCGACTTATATTATAACTATTCATAGAGATAAAACGTTCTGGTTTTTTAGAGAAAAAAGTTTAAAATATGACGAAAAGAATATAAAATTAAGAAATTTACAGTTTTTTAATGAATTTTGGGGAGATGAAGATTCCGGATCAAGTCCGGAATGACAAAATTGGTTGCTAATTCCTAATGTCCAATGCCTAGCGACTAGTGACTAATGACTAAAAACAATTTAAAATCAAATAATTAATTAAAATAATATTAATAATAAGCCATGAACTTCGGGTTCACGGTATGAAAGAAAAAATAATATGCCAAAAATAATTGGAATTGACTTAGGTACTACCAATAGTGCCATGGCCGCAATTCAAGGTGGAAAGCCAGAAATCCTAGAAAACAAAGAAGGAAATCGAACTACACCATCAATGATTGCTGTTTCAAAAAACGGAGAAAGAATCGTGGGACAACTAGCTAAAAGACAAGCTGTTGTAAATCCAGAAAATACATTATTTTCAATCAAAAGACTTATTGGTCGAAAGTTTGACGATAAAGAAGTTCAAGAAGATATTAAGACTTTACCTTATGAAGTTAAAAAAGCAGGTGAAGGAATTACTATCAAAATGGGTGACAAAGACCATACTCCTCAAGAAATCTCAGCTATGATTTTACAAAAGATTAAAGCTGATGCCGAAGAGAAATTGGGTGATAAAGTAGAAGAAGCTGTGATTACAGTTCCTGCATACTTTGATGATGCTCAAAGACAAGCTACTAAAGATGCTGGTGAAATTGCTGGTTTAAAAGTGAAAAGAATTATTAATGAGCCAACTGCCGCTGCTTTTGCTTATGGTTTTGACAAAGAAGATGATAAGCAAATTGTAGTATATGATTTAGGTGGAGGAACATTTGATGTTTCTGTACTTGATATCACTCATGAAAAAGATTCTAAACAATCCACTATTGAAGTTAAAGCTTCTACTGGAGATACGCATTTAGGTGGAGATGACTTTGATCAAAAGATTATTCATTGGATTTTAGATGAATTTAAAAAAGATCAAGGTATTGATTTATCTAATGACAAAACTGCTTTACAAAGATTAAAAGAATCTGCTGAAAAAGCTAAGATTGAATTATCAACAGCTCAAGAAACTGAAATTAATCAACCTTTTATAACCACCGATGATAGTGGACCAAAGCATTTAGTTTTGAAAATGACTAGAGCTAAGTTAGAAGAAATTGTCGGTGAATTAGTTGATAAAACATTAATTCCTTGTCAAAAAGCTATTGAAGATGCTGGATTTAAAAAAGAAGATATTGATGAAATTATCTTAGTTGGTGGAATGACTAGAATGCCTTATGTTCA
>JAIOTH010000031.1 GCA_021106915.1 bacterium
ACTGAGTGGTTTTTTTAAGAATTCTAAATATAGTTTGTGAATTTGAGGATTTCTGTGGGCCTGCCTAACTTTTAAAATTTTATCTTGCTGATAAATAGCTCGAGATCTTTTTTTAGCAATATCCATGGTAGATGGTTTGGGTTGTCCTCCGCCACCAATACAGCCACCAGGACATGCCATAACTTCAATAAAATCATATTTTTGAGGATCTTTTTTAATTTCTTCCATTATTTTTCTAGCATTTGATAAGGAGTGAACAATGGCTATTTTTAATTTTAATTTGCCAATTTTTACTTCAGCTTTTTTAATGCCATCCATACCTCGAGCAGCTTGAAAATTAATATTTTTTAAATCTTGGCCAGTAATAATATTATGAGCAGTTCTAATGGCAGATTCCATAACTCCACCTGTTGTTCCAAAAATAGCTCCTCCGCCAGACGCAGCGCCTAAGGGTTTATCAAAGTCGCTTTTGGAACATTTACTTAAGTCTATTTTCATTTCTTTCATTAATTTAGCAGTTTCTCTGGTAGTAATTACGTAATCAACATCTTTAATATCATTAATTATCATTTCTGGACGGCAAGATTCATATTTTTTAGCAGTACAAGGCATAATACTTACTAATATTATATTTTTAGGATCAATATGGAATTTTTGAGCATAATAACTTTTAGCAATTGCTCCAAACATTTGATGGGGAGATTTGCAAGTGGAAAGGTGATTTAACATTTCTGGAAAAAATTTTTCAATAAAACTAACCCATCCTGGACAACAAGAAGTAATTAGAGGTAAATTCTTTTTTTCCTTTATTCTTTTTACTAACTCATTAGCTTCTTCCATAATTGTTAAGTCGGCTCCTAAATTAGTATCAAAGATTTTAGCAAAACCAATTTTCCGTAAGGCCGTCACCATCTCTCCAGTCACTAAACTACCAGCTGGCATTCCAAATTCTTCACCAATAGCTACTCGAACTGAAGGAGCAGTTTGAACAATAACATGCTTATTTTTATCAGCTAAAGCTTTTTTTACGTCTTCAATATATTCTTTTTCTTTAATGGCTCCAGTTGGACAGACTAAGGTACATTGTCCACAGCCCACACAATAGGTTTCAATTAATTTTTTACCTAAAGCTTTATCAATAGTGGTAGCATTAGCTCGGTTTTTATAAGAAATAGCATTAACAGTTTGGAGAATTTTACATTTTTGAATACATCGACCACAAAGAATACATTTACTAAAATCCATTATTATATCATGGGCAGAATCATCTATTTTAGGGCTACGACGAGGTTTGAATTTTAATTCGTCAACATCAGACATTTTTTGAATTTTAAGCCATTTTTTAAACTCATTTTCTTTTTCGAAATTACATCCGATTAGTTGAATATTTATTTTTCTGTATTTTATAACTTTTTCAGTATTTGTTTTAACAATCATGCCCTCTTTAACTAAATTATTACAAGAAGTCATTATGTTTCCATCTGCTTCTACTATACAAATTCCACAACGACCTTCTGGTTTTAGATCAGGATGATAACAAAGAGTAGGAATATTTATTCCTGCTTTTTGGGCTGCTTGAAGAATAGTCCAGTCCTTATTCACTTTAACTTTTTTGTTATTTATTGTTATTTGCATAGTTTTTTAAATTCTTCAGGGAAATATTTAATCGCATTTTGGAGATGTTTGGTAGAAAATTTTCCTAGACCACATTGGGAAGCATTAGGAATAAATTCTGTTAAGTCTTGAATCATTTGAAATTCTTCAGGAGTCCATTTTCTTTTTTTAATAACTTGAAATAATTGAAGCAAACGAAAATTTCCTTCTCGACAAGGAACACATTTTCCGCAGTTTTCTTCATTGAAAAATTGAATAATAGATCGGCAAATATCAGGAATACTTCTTTCTTGACCAACAACAATTATTCCAGCTTCAAAAAAGGCTCCTTTTTTTTCTATTTCTGAATAAGAGAGAATTAAGTTTTTATTATAAGGTAAGCAACCACCAGAAGCTCCAAAAAATATAGCCTTAGGGTTAATAGGAGTAGTTTCTTCTAATAAATCACCTATTTTCAAACCCTGTTTTTTTTCTAAAATTAAAGATTCAATCACATCTCCAGAAATTGAGAAAAGCATTAAATCATTATCAAAATTTTTATCCCAGATTAATGGAATTCGAGCTAAAGTTTCTAAATTATTAACACAAGTTTTTTGGTCATATAATCCTTTTTCAGCTGGGTAAGGTGGTTTTTTTCGGCTTTCTCCTCTTTTTCCTTCAATACTATTTAAAATTGACGTTTCTTCGCCACAGATATAGGCTCCAGCCCCAATTACAATTTGAATATCATAAGGTGAGTTTTGGAAAATAATTTTTTTTAGTTTATTTTCGAATTTTTGATATTCTTTCCGTAAATATATATAACATTTTTGAGCTTTTAAAGCTTTCATAGCAATCATAATTCCTTCAATAACAATTTCGGGATTATTTTCTAAAATAAATTTATCTTTGAATTTTCCAGGTTCACTTTCATCAGCATTACAAATTAAATATTCAACTGGATAGGATAATTTCCATTTTTGGCCAGTAGGAAAATTAGCACCACCTCGACCAGTGAGCTTGGATTTAATAACTTGATCTATTATTTTTTTAGAATTAAAATATCTGATTTTTTTCCAAGTTTTAAAATTATTTTTAGCGAGTATTTTCATAATACTAATGATACGAATAGTTGATGCTAATATACGAATATTGGTATCGCGTTATATTATTTTTTCTTTTTTAAATATCTCTTTGATTTTATCCTTAGTTAATTTAGTGTATTCTTGATCATTAATTAACATCACGGGTGCTTGATCGCAAAGTCCTAAACACTGACAGGTTTCTAAATTCACTTTTTTATTTTGATCGCCAATTTTGATTTTTAATAATTCAGAAATATAATTTAGTAGATTTTCACTACCTTTCATATGACAAACTGGACTTTGACACATTTTGATAGTTTTTAAAGCTGGTTTTTCCAAATTAAAATCAGCATAAAAAGAAGCTGTATCATAAATTTCAGCTTCAGAATAAGAAGTTTTTTTGGCTATTTTACGAATATTATCTTCGGATATAAAGCCATTCTTTTTTTGAGTTTGATGTAAATAATCAAGAACTAGCTTATTTTGTTTTGATTTAATTTTTTGACCCATTAGATAATTTTTTATTTTTTATACCATTTGGACGTTAATTGATTATAATCAGTTTTATTTTTTTTTATCTAACGGGTTAAAACCCATTTTTCAATTTTTAATTCACTAAAAACTAATAATCCTCCTAGGATAGCTGTTATAAATTGTATATAACCCATGGCTAGGAGCAATCCACGAGGAATTAAGTTTAATTTATACATTAAGAAAGCTGATAAAAATATAAAAGTAGTTTTGAGGAGACTAGCTAATATTAAACTAGAGAAATAATTTTTATTTTTTCGGATTTTGAAAGTATGAATTAATAAAAAATTTCCGCACCAAATTGCAGGCATTAAGTAGAATAAAAATGAAGTTAGAGATCCAAAAAGCATTCCACCTAAGACAACTCCAATAGAAGGAAAGATGATTAAGGGTATTAATTGTTGCCTTTTTAAACTTAAAGCTCCTCTAATCAGAGCCATATTAATAATTATGCCGACTAGAATTTGAGGATGTTTAAGTATTAGAGGTGTAATTAAGGCTAAAATAGAAAGAATTGTAAATTCAGTTGTTTGGGATAAAGCGGGATTCATTATTTTTGCTTCCTGCCAATTTTTTAAACTGAGATATTGTTTTATTTTAATCATATTTTTATATTAATAGAATACAAATTAAATATTTGTCACATAATATTAGCGTTATTAATGTATATTATAACATGTTTTATTAATTTACCATCCGCCACTGGATCCTCCTCCACCAGATCGTCCACCACCAAAACCTCCAGAACTACCACCACCAAATCCGCTTCCACCTCCACCAAAGAAAATGCCGCCACTTTTTCCACCGCCTTTAGGATTTTTAGAGATAATGTAGTCAAATAACAAGCCACCTAGACCTAAAATTATAGCAAAAATAATACCACTACTAAATGAAGCTTTGACTAATCCAATAATTATTCCAGCTATTAAACCTAGTACTCCTCCTAACCAGTATGATTTACTTTTTCTTAACCAAGATGATAGAAATTGTAAGATTATAATGCCAATAATAAATAAACTTTTATTGGATGATAAAGATTTAGAGTTAGTATTGGAATTATTATTAATTATGACATCTTCTCCTTGAGTAATGTCCATAATTTGATTAAGTGCCAAATCAATCCCAGAATAATAGTTATTAGATTTAAAGGCTGGAGTTAAAGTTTCACGAATAATTTGTCCAGATTGGAGGTCGGTTAAGTTTCCT
>JAIOTH010000059.1 GCA_021106915.1 bacterium
ATTTATTTAGAATATATAAATATATTATAAAATTGCTAACTTGTCAATAATTATAACCAGTATTTACTTAATAAATGCTATTAAATAGCTAAAATAAAGGAATATATATAATATGTTGTCAGAAATATTGACAATATTCTCTAAGCATATTAAAATAATAAGTGGAGAAACATCAAAAACTTAGGAATACTAAAAAATATTAATTGTAATTTATTATTTGTATTATATTAGTATTATTAGTATCAATTTGTATATTGGCATCGTATATGATTGAAGAAAAAATATTAAGAGATTTGGGATTAACAGAAATAGAAGCTAAAATATATTTAGCTTGTTTAGAATTAGGAACTGATAGTGTTTTACATATCGCTAAAAAAGCAGAAATAAAAAGACCAACTTGTTATTTAAGTTTAGATAACTTATTTGAAAAAGGTTTAGTGAGCAAAATAGAGAAAAAAAATACTACTCTCTACTCAGCCGAGGATCCTAATATTATTTTAAATAAGTACAAAGAAAAAATAGCTAACTTTCAAGACTTATTACCCTTCTTTCATGCTAAGTTCAATAAAGGTCCTAAACCTAAAATCAGATATTATGAGGGAAAAGAAGCTTTGTGGGAGATATATACTAAAGTCATAGCCCCTGAAAAAAAAATTTATTTTTTTGGTACAGATATTGAAAAACTACTAAAACACTTTCCAACTCTCATTGACTATTGGGTAAAAAATTATTCTACCAAATGTAAAAAGTCTTTAGAATTAGTCTCTTATAATAAAGCTGGACTTAAACACGCCAAAATAAATAAAAAAAACCGGGAAATCCGAGTTATGCCTAAAAATTTACCCGTATTTGCCGACATTGCCATTATTAAAAATAAAGTCTTTATAGTTTCTTTAGATAATTTATTTGGAATCTTAATAGAATCCGATGATATAGCTAAAACCTTTAAAAACTTTTTTATGTTAGCTTGGATGGCTGCCAAGCCTAATTCTAAATAAAACATTATGAAATCAAAAACACTCCTCAAAATAATCATTCTCATCTTCATTCTATTGATACCTAATCTTTATTTAGTATCATCAGCTGAAGCTGAAAATAATAACTATAATAATCTTAATAATTATTTAGAATATTTTTATAATCGCTATAGTGATCATTTTCATCAAAATGGTTTAAAATATTCTGTTCCTAGTTATGGAGTAGTAGACTTTGAAACTCCTCAAAAAGCTAGAGAATGGATAGCTTTAACTTCTTATTATAAATATAAAGCTTTAAAAGATGAATCCTCTCAGACAATCCTAAAATTAGGAATTTTAAATACTTATCGTGAATTATCTCAAAGACCAAAACAAAGCCAATCATTTGCTGATTCCGAAGCCCATTTTTTAACATTAAGAATGATAGAAACTGTTCCCAACCTATTCAAAGAGTCTCAAAAAGATAAAATATTATCTATAATTAATAACTATCTTGAAGAAGGTATTAAGGCTCCAGACACTGAAAATCGCGCTATCATAGCTGGAGCTCATTGGCAATATATTGTTAATTATTTATTTGAAAAACAAATTATTAATTCTCAAGAAAAAAATTACTATAATAATTTAATAAAAAGAAAAATAGACTCTGCCATTAAAAAATCTATCAACTCTGATAATTGGTATTTAGAAAATAAAATGACTGACTTTTCTGTGCATTATCACACAGTCTCTGCTTTTATGTTAATGGTCTATGGTGATTTAAGTGAACAAAAAGAATATTTAGATACTGCGGAAAAAATGTATCATAATATTAAAAAAATATCTTTTCATAACGGCCTGGTAGAAACTCAATTAGGTCATCGTCCTATTGGAGTCGGTGCTCAATTCTATTTAATGCAAGGACTTTTAGGAAAATATTTTAATGACTCTGACTATATGGTTTATTTATTTTATGCTAGTGGAAATAAATTTTTCTCTGACCCAAAATATCCCAATAGATTAGAATTCCATTCCACTACTATAAATTCCGATCCAGAATATCATGATGACTATGCTTTTAGTGATGTAGCTGAATTAGGATTAATAATTCCTAAATTTAAAAATATCGACTTATACTATAGATCTTCTTTTTATAATCCCATTTTTGAATCTGCTGATAAAACTTTTGATATAAAAAATAATGGCCAAGAAATTGTATTTAATGATCAAAAAAATACACTTCATAACTCCAATTACTCCTCTATTACCAATAAAGTAAAAATCTATACTCAACATGAAGAAGATATTTCCTTTCAACTAAACACCTCTTTTATTGACATTAATATCTATTAAACATATAATAATTATGTTTTAAGAGTAATTAATTCTTAATTTTAATTTATTAGCCTACTGACAAACGGGAATCAAAATTTTTAATTTCTGATCTGTTCCGTTAAGCAGGAGAATGAATAATTTAAACAAAATTAATTTGGAATTAAATAATTAAAAATTAAATTTAAATTTGAAATTTATAATTTAAAATTGATAAACTATATGGATAAAAAAATAATAGAACAAATTGAAAAAATATTATTAACTGAAAAAGAAGAACTTAAAAAACAATTAGAAAGTTTCGCTGATAAAAATAAACACGCTGAAAATGATTATGATGCTAAATTTCCTGATTACGGAAATCACGAAGATGAAAATGCTGCCGAAGTAGCTGACTTTGAAGGTGGTCTATATTTAGAAAAAACTCTTGAAAAATCACTTCAAAAAACAATTGAAGCCTTAGAGTCTATTAAAAAAGGAACTTACGGAAAATGCATTCAATGTGGTAAAAGTATTCCTGAAAAAAGATGTTTAGCTTTTCCAACTGCCAATAAATGCATGGATTGTAAAAAAAGCACATTATAAATGAATAAAAATAAGACTATTATCATTAACTTGGCCATCTTATTTCTATTTATAATAGATCGCATTAGTAAATATTTAGCTTTAAATAAACTACCCTCTCCGGGAGTTTATTTTTTTTCTAAAATAGGCTTAGAATTCCAAAAAAATAGTGGTATTGCCTTTGGAATTAAAATTAATCAATTATTCATTATAATTCTCATTAGTATCATTATGATATTTCTAATTAATTATCTAGTAAAAAAATGGACTCAAAAATCATACTGGAAATATTTTCTATTAGCCCTAATCCTAATCGGAGCCATTAGTAATTTAATAGATAGAATAAATTATAATTATGTTATTGATTTTATTTCTATTAGCAGATACTTTCCTGTTTTTAACTTAGCTGATCTATATATTAGCTCTGCTGTCCTAGTTTATCTAATAATCAACTATCAAGAGAATAAATTAAAATAAAAAGATATTACTAAAATATAGCAATATCTTTTTAAAACTCAACTAAGCTTATAACTTATTATTTATAACTCCCTTCTGACAATTACAACAATATCTAGTTCCGCGACCAGCTAACAAAATTACTATTAGCACCTCTGACAATTTTAAATAATAAAATATCTATCTTCTTAATCTTTTTATTAAGAATAATATTATTTAAATCATTAACAATAGTTTCTACTTCTGGTAATTCTGGCATAAGATGAGTCCTTAATAAATAAACCTCTCTTTATGTCATCCTGAAGATGTCATCCTGAACTTGAGGGTCTGCCCCAGCAAAGCGAGGGTATTCAGGATCTCAAGATTCCCTGCCTACCGGCAGGCAGGCGGATCAAGTCCGGAATGACAGCAGACATTATTTTGTTCTCGTGCTTTAATATTTTTGTGCTTTATGAAATTTTTTTTACCCACAAACCGTGAACATTACAATATACCCGAACTTCAACTATTTCATCTCTAGTTTGGAATTCCATTTCTGTACTGTCTCCCGGTTTTAAGAAATGTTTACCTATTTTACCAGTTTTAGTTTCTACTTCCACCCATTCAATATAATGATCTTCTTCCATGGGATGAGTAACTTCTCCAATTTTAACAATAATTCCATCTCCACCCTTACAAACATTATCCGGTAGTTGTTCAATAACTGGTAGATGCTTGTCCTGTCCAGCATCTTCTGTTTTTTCAGTTATTAATTTCATAGCCTGACCACAACAAACCAATTCTCCAGCCCCAATATGTAAAACTTCTGTAATATTTCCACAAATTTCACATTTATAAATTTCTCTTTTTTTAGTCATAAGTTTTTTATTAATTAATAATTGGTAGTTAGTGGTTTACAAACTAAGAACTACATACTGCCAACTGTTTTAAAGACATTTTTCTTCAAAATAAGCTCGAGGATGATCGCAAGAAGGACAAACTTCTGGAGCTTCAGTTCCTTCATGAACATAACCACAATTTCGACAAACCCAATAAGTTTTTTCTTTTTTTTTAAAGGTAGTATTAACTTCTAATTCTGCTAATACTTTTTGATATCTTTCTTCGTGAAATGCTTCTGCTTTAGCAATAGCTTTCAATCTTTTAGCTACTTCTAGTAATCCTTCTTCTTCAGCAATTCTAGCAAAATCAGGATACATTGTATTGTATTCATAATTTTCACCACCAATAGCAGCCTTCAAATTACTAATTGTATCCTTCAAAATAGTTGAACAACCAGCGTCTACTTTGATTTCATCATATTCAGATGAATTTTCTGCTTTATTTTTTAATTCATTAATCATTCGCATTAACCATTTAGCATGTTCTTTTTCTTGATTTGCTGTTAGTTCAAAAATAGCAGCAATTTTTTCATAACCTTCTTTTTTAGCAATTTTACTATACAAAGTATAACGATTTCTAGCTTGGCTTTCTCCAATAAAAGCAGCAGCTAAATTTTTAATTGTTTTTCTTGACCCGTTTGATGTTTTTTCATTCATAAAATTATTATGTTATTTATAAGTTTATTTTATACCCTACAAAATGATTCTATAAAAAAACATCTTACGGGTTCCATAGTTTTTTATTTATTATTTAATTTAATTAATCTTTTGACACTTTTTACATATTCCATAAAAATAAATTTGATAGTTTTCTATTTTACCGGCTTTAACATTTTTTGGATACTTAAAATTTTGATAAGAATCAAAAACATCAAAAACTTTTTGGCACTTATTACAAATAAAATGAGCATGTGGCGAAAAATCTCCATCAAAGTGACTAACATCAGAAATAATTTCTCGAATCTCTCCTTTTTCCTTAAAACTTTTTAATATTCTATAAACTGTAGCTTTGCTGATACTGGGAAGTTTTTTTTGGACAGCTAAATATATCTCCTCCGTACTAGGATGAGTTTTAACGCTAGATAAGTATTCTTTAATAATCTGTTTTTGAGAAGTATTTCTCTCCATAAATATACTAATGATACTAATATACAAATAATAATTTATTAATAATATACAATTTAAATAAAAAATTAGTATATTCGTATAATTAGTATTGATAATGATTCCTAATAGTATTTTATTACTAATAAGAAATTTTGTCAAATTAATTAAAACTGGAAACAAAAAAATGCTCTTCATGTGAAAGAGCATTTTTTAAAATAAAATTTATTTTTTCTTTTTCTTAATAGTTTTCTTTTTCACAGCTTTTTTAACTGGTTTTTTAGCTGCAACTTTTTTCTTAACAGTCACTTTCTTTGCAGTAGATTTTTTTGTAATTTTCTTTGCTACTTTAGTCTTAGCTTTAACAGCAACAACTTTTTTCACTACTTTTTTAGCCGCCTTTTTAACTGGAACTGAGCCTAAACTTTTTAATATTTGATCTAACTTTTCGTTAATAACTTGAAGTTGTTTTTCAAAAGTATTAGACCGATTATCACTTCTAAATCCTCTTCCTTTATTATTATCTGCTTGACCCTCTCTTTTAGCAAAACAATTAGAACAAAAAACAGGCTTGTCGCTAGTAGGTTTAAATGGTATTTCACAATCATCACCACATTCCGCACAGACAGCACTATACATTTTTCGATCACGATTACGATCACGATGACTAGATCTAGAAAAATCTCGATCATTAGATCTTCTAGAGCTTGATCCGCCTTTATTTTCAAAACAACTACTACAAAAAATAGGTTTATTGCCAGTAGGTTTAAACGGAACCTCACAACTCTGACCACACTCATCACAAATTGCTCGATACATTTCTGGTCGACCGCCATCTCTTCTATAGTTAGACCGGCCTCCTCTATCTCTATTAAAATTTCCCATATATTTATATTATTTTATTTAATAAAATTATAATTAAATCTTATCCTTTTTAGAGGTAAAAAGCAATAATTTAGTGATCATTTTGTTCGTGCTTATTTCTCATATCAATTTTCCACAAATTCTTTTGGGTTTTATAAACAACTATAATTAAACCAATCACAATGAATACAAAAGAAAATGGAAGGGCAAATAATAAATACGTTTTACCAAAAATAATAAATAGAGTATTAATAATGATAAAAAGCAATCTAATTTCAGTAGGTCCAATTTTTAAATATGAAATCTCAAACTCATTAGTAGCTGCAAAAGATAAAAATGAATTAACCATATATCCAGCCAAAATTGCTAAAGTAAAAAACTGTATATAACGATATTCCATTGGAAGAAAAAATACATAAGAAATAAGAATGGCACATAAAAAGAAATAATCTAATAAATGATCCATATAAAATCCCCACTTAACTAAACCTGTATCCCGATAACGACCGACAGCTCCATCAAATAAATCAGTAATATATTGGAATACAATCATTATCGACGATAACCATAACCAATTTAAATTTTTCTGAGCTAAATATCCTGATAAAATAATTAATCCTGACCAAATTATAGTGGTTAAAGTTAAATGATAGGTCTCAATACCCTTGGGAATCTTAGCTACATATTTAGCCACAAACTTTTTTTCCCAAGGAGTAAATAAAGATTCACCTTTCTTTTTGTCACCAGCAAATTTTTCCATATTATTTTATATTAATTTTTCGTAATTATAAAATCTTTAGCAATATGCCACTTCGGACGTTGCCAAGTTTCATTAAACTCGCTAACTTCTTTTTCATGAACAATTCTAGTTTTTTCATTACCGTCTAAAAAAAGAACTAAATTTAATTCCGATTTATCACTATCATATTCTTCTGCAAACTTTTGAGCAAATTGATTCGGTGATACTATCAATCGACCATTAAGTTCACTAAGTTCCATATTAAATTTATCAATTCCCGAGAAAGCTTTATAGACCAACTCTGAACATACTAAAGCGTTATCAGTGACAAAATTAAAATCAAAGTCATATGGCTTACCAAAATGCTCTAAAGCCTGCGTTATAATTTTAAAATGATCAGAACGGTTAAAATCTTTTACGCGTAATACAGCTATTGAATCAGCATTTGTACTTTCCTCTAATGATAAGAGTATTACTCCTGGACGTTTTGATTCAATTACGGCATATTTATACTCTTTTTCATCTTGCTGATTAAATTTTTCATAAACTTCCGGATAAGTATCTTCTAATAATTTACTAAAGGACTGTCCGTTTAACTCTGGTAAAGCATCAAAATATTTATCTAAATATTCAATAGTGCCTATATGCAAAGCGCTATGAGTCCAATATCCAGGTATTCCAATATTTGTCGCATGCCACTCTCGTCTTTCTAAAATAATGTCTCCTGGTAATAATTTTTCTTTATATTTATTAATAATTTCAGCATTAATATGATATCCTCGATCCGTAGCTCTGATATGGCTAATATTTGTAGCAGCTTCTTTTTGAATTGGAAACCATAATTTAAAAGAATTTTTTTCAAGAAAATTTAAGGGATTATTTACTACTAAATC
>JAIOTH010000148.1 GCA_021106915.1 bacterium
CTGGCAATTATCAACAATACCAAGCGTTAAACTGGGCTGAGAAGTATTTTATTGATTTATTAATTCAATTTATAAAAAATAAATAATATGATATACGAAAAAAGAGCGTTTAAAAAAATACCTAAATTTTTGTTCAAAATATATTCTAAAAAACTTATTAAGTCGTATAAAAGATATCAACCTGTTTTTTATGATGGTCAATTAATCGAAATTGCAGACAGGGATTGTATAGATAGATGGAATTTAATAAAAAAAGAAATTATCAATTATGAAGTAAAAACTTTGGTGGATCTTGGTTGTGCAGAAGGATTTTATGTTTTACAATCCGCTAAAGAATTTAATTGTTTTTCATTGGGAATTGATGCTGATTTTAGTAGAATTGCTATAGCTCAAAATCAAATTATATCAGAAAGAATTGTTCCCGCAGGATTTATGTTTGCTATCATGGATGAAGATTTTTTGGATAAATTACCACAATTTGATTTAATTGTATTTATGTCTGTAATGCATCATATCATGTATACCTATGGAGAAGATTACTCTAGAAAAATTTTAAACAAGATAAGAAAAAAAACAAAAAAATGTATGATCTTTGAAATGGGACAATCTAATGAAACTAAGAATGGATGGTCTAAAAGTTTGCCTGATATGGGTGATAATCCTCACCAATGGATAAAAAATTTTATTTTATCAACCGGTTTTTCTAAAGTAGAAAAAATAGGAGAGAGTAGTTCATATAAAAAGGATCAAAAAAGAGCAATTTTTAAAGCTATACCATGATAAAAATATTAGGTAAAATAATAATTAGACCTTCTGGATTTAGTATTTTAAAATTTACTAATTATGCTATTAAGATGCCTTGGAGCATTTCTGCTATTCAAGAAATAAAGATGGAAAAGAAGAATTTACAAATAGTACAAGGTGATAAACATTTTTCTAAATATACTATAAAGTATAAAATTTTTTTCTTGGTTCAAATAATGCCTTATTTAAATAAGGCTTCGAAAGATACTAAAATAGAATTATATTTTAAACAGGCATTTCAAGATGAACAAAAGTGGAAATTAAAAATTTTGAAAAACACTATTAATCATATCTATTTTTTGAATTTTATTAAAAAATATTTTAAAAATTATCTTAATTTCTGGAAAAAATATTTAAATACGCAATTTATTAAAAGTTCCTCTTGCCATGGTGATTTTCATTCGGAAAATGTTTTAGTTAAAGATAAAAAATTATTTTTTATAGATTGGACTAGATATAATAGTTCAGCTAGTAGATATTTTGATTTAATTGATTATTATATTTTTTTGAAAAAATCAACAGAAGAATCGTGGATGGATTTTTGGATTAAACTTTTTTTATCTAAAATAAATAGCCTATTTGATATTGAAATAAATAGAAAATATTTATTAGCTTATGCTATTTGGAAAACAACCGAAGAATTAAAAACTCTTTATTTAAGAAAAGATTTAAGTAAATATAAAATTAAAAAATATATAAAATTTATTAAAATTTTAAGAAAATCAATACAAGATAATAAGAAACTATGAAAAACGAAATAAGACCTTTATGTTTAAGTTTTTGGACACCACCTTTAATCAGACCTCAATCAATATTAATAGGAAAGATGGTTTCCGAGTGGATATCACAAGGAATAAATCCAGTAATTATTACCTATAAAGTTTGTGATGGTTGGAATATAGATGCGCCTATTTATAAAATTCCTCAGTACAAAATTAATAAATATTTATCTAAATTTTTTCTAATTAGAGTGTTATTGAGATATTATTACTTTCAAAAATTATTTAAGCAAGCCAAAAAAGTTATAAAAAGGCACAATATAAATATTATATTTTCTTTTTCTAACCCCCAGGATAGTAATATTTTAGGCATGATGCTTAAAAAAAAATTAGAAATAAAATTTATTTCTCATTTTAGTGATCCTTGGATTGATAATCCTTATAAATTTTTTAACGGTTTGAGTAAAATAATAACGCTAAAACGAGAGAAAGACATTATTCAAAATAGTGATCAGATTATTTTTACCAATGATCAGGCCAAAAAATTAGTCATGAAAAAATATCCAAATAATTACCTGGATAAAGCTCGAGTGATTCCTCATTGTTACGATTTAAAAGATTATCCTGTGATTAATAAACAAAATAAAAATAAATTCATATTCAGTTATATTGGGGCTTTTTATAAGAAAAGAAATCCAGAGGTCTTATTTAAGGTTTTAAAAAATATATTGAATAAAAATATAAAAAAGAAAATAGAATTACAATTGATTGGGACAACTAATGATTACGCAGGTTATTCTTTGGGTAAAATTAATGAATTATTAATTAAGTATAAAATTAAAAATATTGTTCAAATTATTCCGCCAGTTTCTTATCAAAAAAGTTTAGCTTTTATGAAAAATTCAGATTGTTTAATAGTAATAGACGCTAATTTTGCTAATAGTCCTTTTTTACCATCTAAATTGATCGATTATGCTGGATCTAAGACACCTATTGTTGCAATTAGTCCAAAAGATAGTCCTACGGCTCAATTTTTAGTTAATTTAGGCTATCAAAGCTTTAGTTATGAACAAATTAATGACTTAACTAAATATTTATCTTCATTAATTAATGAAGATATTCAATTCAATATTAATGATAATTATTTACAAAAATTTGATGTAAAAAATACTACAATTCAATTAATTAATCAATTTAAAAAAGTTTTAAATTTATGAAAGTAGCAATCATATTAGGAACAAGACCAGAAATAATTAAAATGTCCCCCTTAATAAGGGAATGTGAAAAAAAAGGATTTGATTATTTTATTTTACATACTGGACAACATTATGATTATGAGATGGATAAAGAGTTTTTTGAGGATTTGGAATTAAGTGATGCCAAATATAATTTAGGAGTAGGTGGTCGGCCTTATCATAAACAAGTTGGAATGATGATTAGGGAAATAATGAAAATATTAAAAAAAGAAAAACCAGATATAGCTTTTGTTCAAGGGGATACTAATACAGTCTTGGCTGGAGGATTAGCTTGCAATAAATTAGGAATCAAATTAGGACATCATGAAGCTGGATTAAG
>JAIOTH010000015.1 GCA_021106915.1 bacterium
ATGAAATACAAAATATTTGTTCTTGTTCAGATCTAGCGAAAGAATGTTGTGCCAGTTGTGATGTTGGTAGTATTTGTGGCGGAGGTACTTTGTTTGGTAAAGTTGAAAATGGATCACAATATAATTTTGTAGTAATACCAGCTGGTTGTGATAAACATAATGCCAATGAACCTATTTGTACTGGCGATGATGTTTGGGATGATGAAAGCAGGATACCATGGGCATTAGAACATATTATAACTAATACAAACAGTAATTCTGATGGTTTATCTAATCAAAATATAATTGCAAGTAATTATGAATTAGATCAATACCCAGTTTTTAATTATTGTAGTAATTTGGTATTAAATGGGTTTGATGATTGGTATTTACCAGCCAAAGATGAATTAAATATTTTATTTAAAGCTAGTAATCGTTGTAATATAAATGAGAATTTATGTTCTTATGGAGAAAATGGAATAGTATCTGGTTTTATTGATAGGGAATATTGGTCTTCTACAGAAGAAGATGGAAATAAGCAAGGAGCTTGGGCGCAAGATTTTAATAATGGCGAGCAAGCTACCTATTTTAAAATAAATCAATATTTTGATGGATGTTTAGCGTGTTGTATTAGAAGATTTTAATATCAGACTGGTTAGTTAATAATTTTACTACTGCAATTTTATTGCACAACAAGTCTATTGAAAATTTAAGAAAAAAAGTTAATAATTAAAATAATTTTATATTTTATGAACAAAAATAAGTATCTCGATGTGGCTCGAGGTAAAAAAAATATTCTCTGGTTTAAGGAATTAGGAATAAAAGATGTTCCTTTAGTTGGTGGTAAGAATGCTTCTTTAGGGGAAATGTATCAAAATTTGAAAAAAAAAGGTGTTCCAGTTCCAAACGGATTTGCGGTCACTGCTTATGCTTATCGAGAATTTTTAAAAGATAATAATATTGGGCGAGAAATTAGAAAAGCATTAAAAGGTTTAGATACAAATAAAATTGCGGATTTAAAAAAAAGAGGGAAAAAAGTACGAGAAATTATTTTAAACGCTAAATTTTCCGAACAATTAAAACAAGATATTTTAGAAGCTTATCAAAAATTAGCTAAAAAATATCAGCAAACAATTTATAATCTTGATGTGGCTGTACGGTCATCAGCTACAGCCGAAGATTTACCAGATGCTAGTTTTGCGGGACAACAAGAATCATATTTGAATATTCAAGGTAGCTATGCTTTATTAGAGTCATGCAAAAGATGTATGGCTTCTTTATTTACAGATCGAGCTATTTCCTATCGAGTAGATAAAAAATTTAATCATTTCAATATAGCTTTATCGATTACTGTTCAAAAAATGGTGCGATCAGATTTGGCTTCGGCAGGAGTTATGTTTTCCGTAGATACTGAATCAGGATTTGAGGATATTGTAGTAATTAATGCCTCTTATGGTTTGGGCGAATATGTGGTTAAAGGAGTAGTAAATCCAGACGAATATTATGTTTATAAACCAACTTTAAAAAAGAAATTTAATTCTATAATTGGTAAAGACGTTGGTTCTAAGGAAAAAAAATTAATTTATGCTACTGGTGGAACTGATAGCACTCAAGGTTTAGATGTTTCCAAGGCAGATCAATTAAAGTTTGTTTTAAATAATCAGGAAATAATGGAATTGGCTAAGTGGGCAGTTATTATTGAAGATCATTATCAGCGACCAATGGATATGGAATGGGCTAAAGATGGAAAAACAGGTAAACTTTTTATTGTACAAGCTAGGCCAGAAACAGTAACATCTCAAGAAAATAAAAATGTGTTGATTGAATATAAAATGAAGACTAAGGAAAAACCAATTTTAATTGGTGAATCTGTGGGTAAGAAAGTTGGGCAAGGATTAGCTCATGTAATTAAAAATGTAGCTGAGTTAGTTAATTTTAAAGATAAGGAAGTATTAGTAGCCGAAATGACTGATCCAGATTGGGAGCCAGTTATGAAAAAGGCTTCTGCTATTGTGACTAATTCTGGAGGACGAACATGTCACGCTGCGATTGTTTCCCGCGAGCTTGGAATTCCTTGTATTGTGGGTACTGGTAATGCCATGAGTATTATTAAAAAGAAACAAAAAATTACCATTGATTGTTCTCAAGGGGAAGAAGGTTTTGTTTATGATGGATTAATTAAATTTATCAAAAAAATAACTAATTTGAAAAATTTAAAGAAACCTCGAAATGTTAAAATAATGATGAATGTTGGAAATCCTCGTCAGGCTTTTAGAGATGCTATGCTTCCTAACGATGGAGTTGGTTTAGCTCGGCAGGAATTTATTATTTCTAATTATATTAAAGTTCATCCTTTAGCATTATTAAATTTTAATAAAGTAAAAGATAAAACAGAGCGAGAGATAATTAATAATTTAACTGTAAATTATAAATCCAAGCCGAATTTTTATGTAGAAAAATTGGCTGAAGGTGTGGCTCGAATTGCGGCTGCTTTTTATCCTAAAGAAGTAATTGTGAGATTGTCAGATTTTAAATCTAATGAATATGCTAATTTGATTGGCGGTAAATATTTTGAACCTCAAGAAGATAATCCGATGATTGGTTGGCGAGGAGCTTCAAGGTATTATGATCCAAAATATGAACCGGCTTTTAGATTAGAATGTCGAGCTTTGAAAAAAGTTCGTGATGAAATGGGTTTAACAAATGTGAAAATTATGGTTCCATTTTGTAGAACTATTGCGGAGGGTCAGAAAGTTTTGAAAATTATGGCTAGTGAAGGATTAAGAAGAGGAGTAAAGGGGCTAGAAGTTTATGTAATGTGTGAGATTCCATCCAATGTTATTTTAGCTGACGAATTTTCTAAAATTTTTGATGGATTTTCTATTGGTTCTAATGATCTAACTCAGTTAGTTTTAGGAGTTGACCGAGATTCAGCTGTGGTGGCTCATATTTATGATGAACGTAATGAGGCTGTTAAAGAAATGATTAGAGTAGTCATTAAAAAAGCGAAGAAAAATAAAAGAAAAGTTGGAATTTGTGGGCAGGCTCCTTCTGATTTTCCAGATTTTGCTCAGTTTTTAGTTAAAGAAAAGATTGATAGTATATCTTTAGTGCCAGATTCAGTAGTGAGTACAATTTTAAGTTTACAAAAA
>JAIOTH010000055.1 GCA_021106915.1 bacterium
ATTTTAAGTATTTTAATCACCATGATAATTATTGGAATTTTGACAATAATTTTTTCCAATTTAATGAAGCTCAGTGGCTTATCGGAAGATAGTGTTTTTCTAGTAAATTTGATTGGTCAAAATATTAATTTTAAAGGAATTCTATTTGCGGGAGTAATTATTGGTAGTTTGGGAATTTTAGATGATATGGTGGTGAGTCAAATTTCAGCTGTAGAGGAAATTAAGGAAATAAATTTAAGTAGTTCAGAGGTCTTTAAAAAAGCTTATCGCATTGGCAGGTCTCATATTGGGTCAATGACTAATACTTTATTTTTAGCTTATACTGGTTCTTCTTTGACTATTTTGCTACTATTCTCAGTAGGAGGAATGAGTTTTAATGATATTTTAAATAATAACTTGATTACGGTAGAAATTTTTAGAAGTTTAATTGGAGCGATTGGTTTAGCCTTATCAATGCCCATTAGCACTTTTTTAGCAGTGAAGTATCTACGAGTTAAAAAGTTTAAAGTTAAAAGTTAAAAGTTTAGGGTATTAGTTTAGGGTTGACCCTGTTCACCCTGTTAAATAAATTTTTAGAATAATTGATTTTTTAATAGGGTTGACTAAATATTTAATGTACGTTATTATGTACATATAATTAATTAATGATCTCTCGGCTTCGCTCGAGACAAGAAAAATATGAGTGTAAAAAATATTTTATCAATTACTGAGGCTAGAAGTAATTTATTTAAAATTATTAATCAAGTAGAGGAAACTGGAATCCCATTTACCTTAACAGAACGAGGTCGTTCTAAGGCAGTTTTAATGTCAGTTGATGAATTTGATTCTTGGCAAGAGACAATAGAGGTGATGCGAGATTTTCCAAATTTAACTCAAGACATTAAAGAGGCGGAAGAGGATTATAAAAAAGGGAATTGTGTAACTTTAGAAAAGATTTTAACTAAAGAAGGTTTCATTTTAACTGACAAAGGAAAAAAGAGATATGCAGTATCAAGTCTTGGTGTCAAGAAAGGCTCAAAAAGATCTAAATAAGATAGATGGTAAACATTATTCTCGGGTTTTAATTGCTTTGTCTGTTTTGGCTAGTAATCCCTTTGTTGGTAAAAAGCTTAAAGGTGAGCGAGATGGTGAATGATCTTATCGTGCCTGGCCTTATCGAATTATTTATCAGATTCAAAATAAAGAATTAGTAATTTTGATTATTAGAATTGGACATCGTCAAGGAGTTTATAAAAAATAAATTTAAAGTAGCAGACAGTTTGTAATTGATCTACTACTAATAACTAAAAACTAATAACTATAAACTAAATTATATGCACAAACATAAAGATCAAAGAGTGGGAGTTTTTGTTGATGTTCAAAATATGTATTATTCAGCAAAAAATCTTTATAGCTCTTATGTAAATTTTGGAAAAGTTTTGGAAGAAGCAGTAACTGGTCGAAAGTTAATTCGAGCCAGTGCTTATGTTGTTGAAGCTGGTTTACCAGATGAAGAAAAATTTTTTAAAGCTTTGCAAGAGCAAGGTTTTAGAACTCAATCTAAGGAATTACAAATTTTTGCTGGTGGTCATAAAAAAGCGGATTGGGATGTGGGAATATCCATTGATGCTATTAAAATGTCGAAGCAATTAGATGTAGTTGTTTTAGTGACTGGTGATGGTGATTTTATACCTTTGGTGGAATACTTACAATATCATGGAGTTTTGGTAGAGGTTATCGCTTTTGAAAAAACCACTTCTTCCAAATTAATAGAAAAAGTCGATGATTTTATTGACCTGTCTTCAAATATGAAAAAGTTTTTGATTAAAGCTCGGGCACCGAGATCATCGAGTCAATCGAATCAGACTCGACAAACTAGATCAACTGGAAAATTTATTAAAAGAGCTCCAGTTAATAACAAAAGAACTGTGACTAGAAGAGCTCCAGTTAGAAGAACTAGATAATCTTTGAATAATAAAATTTAGGTATTTAAAAAAAGCTTTGTTGATGACAGAGCTTTTTTTGTTGAGGATATTTTAAATTTTGATACGTATTTTTTTATGGGAAATATGAGTTTGATTTTTTGAAAAGCCTTTTATTTATTTTTCCTATTTAGAATATAAAATTAATAATTAATTGGTTTTTTTCCACCAAACTTGTTTATCGGTTTTTTGTTTTTTTTGATTGGGTTGAATATTTAAATCATCATAAATTTTTGTTTCAGGTTTACCAATGCCATTATCTAGAGCTCGTAGACGATGTGATTCAATAGATTCATTAGAATATTCTTTTGTAAAAGTTGTAGCACCACCGTAACGATTAGCAATAATTTGTTTACTGGCTTTTATTTTTTTACTTAACGATTCTTCAATGGCATTAATTATGCTCATTACGGATTTAGTGTCATTTGCAGTAGAAAGATAAACACCGTTTAACATTACTGTCAGTCCTTTATTTTTATTGGATTCATCAATTCCGAAAGAACCGAATACGAAACCAATATTGTGTTTTTGTTGATTATCTGATTTTATATCTTCTATTTCATAAATAAAAGATAAGGGGTCTTTAACAATAGAAGCTACCCATTCTTTATTTTCTGTGTCATGTCCGACTCTCATTGTATAATTGCTGGATGTAAAACAACATATTTTAGAATCAGCAAATCTTAAAGCCGAACATAGGTGTTTAGCCTTATCTAAATATCTTAATTTAACTTTTTTTTCTTTTGTTTGTTCAAATTTTTTTAGATTAGCTAGATCATGGAGCATTTGAAATGGACTGTCTAAATGAGATTTAAATTCGTTTAATAATTCAATATCGGAATTAGTAAATTTTTTTTCTCCAACTGTCTCAGCTAATAAATATGTAAATACTGCTGTAGAATTTTTTTCTTCTAAAGCTATTATTTTTTGATTTTCTTCTTGGATTAATTCTTGTTTTTCTTTTTCATTTAGTTCTGACCATCTATCTAAGGCTTGTTCTTTCATTATATTATTTATTTCAGTTTCTAAAATATCTATTTGTTTTTTCATTTCATTCATTTTTTCTTTTAATTTTGTTTTTTTTGTTTTTTCATATCCCTTTTTTAATCCAATTAAAGCTTTTTTTATTTTATTAATTTCACCTTTTCTGGATTTAATTTTTGGATTTTCACCTCTAAGCATGCTTAGCATTTTTTTACTTGCTCTAGATAATGATATTTTTCTTTCTTCTATTTTTGGAATGATTTTTAAACCATCAATTGGGTTTGTATCTTCTTCAAATACTGAATTTAATGATATTTCTAAAATCATTTTTTCACCAAATTTTTTCCAATTATTTTCTAATTGTTTTTTAGTATTTTCTTGAATGTCTAAATATTTTTTTCAATTTTTTTGAGAATTGTTTCTCTATCAGGAAAAGTTTTACTATTGTCTAACTCAGATAATAATTTTGTATCATTATTTTCTTTTAAATATTCTCTATATAATGGTGATTTTAATATCACACCTAATTGACCTTTACCCATAATTTCAGATAATTCTTTATTTGCAGATTCTAGTTTTGCATTATCAGATACATCTATTCTAATTTTTTTTATAAATTCAGGATTATCTGAAGTAGCAAATGGATAATGTCCATATCTCAAATTGTTTGTAATATTATTAATTTCGTTTTTTGTAAAACCAGAATTACTTAATTGTTTGTTAAATTGTTCAATTGGTTCTTCATGTATTTTAAGTCTATTAGCAACTTCTAAAATATTTTTAAATTTTTTAAAATCATAAGTATTCACTAGATTAAACTTAGTTTTTCCACCATTTAAAATATGATACAACAATGCTTTACTATTATCTTCGGCTAATAGTTTAATTAATTTATCTTTGTTGTCTATTTTTTCAAACTCTTTTTGATATTCCTTGGTTTTATCAGCTCTATCGTCTAAATTATTTATTCCAATAAAATTATTGTTGTCTATCAAATAATTTATTACTTCTTGATCTGGATTGATATTTAATTTATTAATAATTACCTTAATAGTCTCTAAATATCTTTTTTTATTCTCACCTATTGATTGATCTCGTAATGCTTCTTTATCTTTAATATCTTTTTTTAAATTATTATATAAATCTTTATCAAAATAATTTATTTCACATAGTTTATGTATCAACCACCATGATTTAGAATCAGATAATTTTTCATTAGCTAATAATTTTTTAGCCACATCCTGACCTTTGAATCCAGATGATTCAATTAAATGTTTAAATAGAGTTAATAAAGCATTATTATTTAAATCATCAATATGGTTTCTAGATATTTCTAATAATACTTGATTAGCTTCGGAAGTTTTTAAATTATGTAATATTTTACCAATTAATCCGATTTGAATATTATCATCTAGATTATTTGATTGATTCAATGTTTTAATTAATTTTTCTTTATATTCATTTTTTAATTTATTTTTTAATTCATTTTTTTCTAAATTATTAATATTACCGAGATCAACTATTGTTGATCCAATATTAAAATGTTTATTAATATTTCCCTTTTTATTTTTAGGTAATAAATTAATTAATTTTGCCTTTAGTTCTTTTGATAAAATAACACCTAATGATTGTAATAATTTTTGATTGTTATCTTGGACTGCTTCGTTAAAAATATTTTTTAGTAGACCCTCATTAAGTGTGTTAAAATCAATTTGATTTTCTTTGATTAATTCATTGCCATATTTGGCTTTACCTTGAGCAATGCCAGAGATTGCTTGTGGTATATAGTGCCCTTCAAGATTTTCTACTAATTGCATTAACTCATCCATTTTTTGATAACCAGCTTTTGTTTGGGCAATGACAGAGATTGCTTGTGATTTACTATAACCACTATAATTGTCACTAATGCTTTTTATTAATTCTATTGCTTTATCAATATCTCCATATTTGGCTTCACCTTGAGCAACTCCACAGATTATTTGTGACTGATCAGTTTTTCCCCCTAATTGCATTAACTCATCCATTTTTTGATAACCAGCTTTTGTTTGGGCAATATATGAAATTGCTTGTAATTTGGCATTATCATCACTAGTAATGCTTTTTACTAATTCTATTGCTTTATCAATATCTCCATATTTGGCTACACCTTGAGCAATACCAGAGATTGCTTGTGGTCTATAATCACTTTCAAGATCTTCTGCTAATTGTATCAATTTATCTATTTTTTGATAACCAGCTTTTGTTTGGGCAACACATGAAATCATTTCTTTTTTTTCGTAACCATTGTCAGCATTTTTTACTAATTCTATTGCTTTATCAATATCTCCATATTTGGCTACACCTTGAGCAATATATGAAATTGCTTCCTCTTGCCAATCTGTATCATCAATATCTTTGACTAATTTAGTAGCTTGATCCATTAGTTGATAACCAGATTTACTAATACTACTAACGAAAGAAGTTATCATCGCTTTGGTATTTTTGTCTTTTATTTCTTCTATTAATTGGATGGTTCTGTTTATATCACCACATTCAGTTTCATTTTGGATGATGCCAGCGGTTATACTTATTATGAGTTCATCATCATCTGTTTCATTTTTTAGTTTAGTTAATTCTCTTATTATTTGATGTCTAATTTTATTTTCGGTGATACTGGACATTGTCTCTGCAAAATTTTCTGTATTTATCATTAAGGGCATTAATTTATCTATCAACTCATTTATTATTTGAGGTTCGGTTTCATTTTGAGTAATTAGACTTAAAATAATTGCTTCGCTGCCTTCATCATCTATATCTTTTATTAATTGATTAGCTTCGTATAATAAAAATTTTCCTTGAGCTTGTTTTTTAATTTTTTTTTTCATTGTTTCTTTTTCAGATTCAATATCAGTTTTTTCAATTTCAGTATTAACTTTTTCGCTTATATCTTCAGTAATTACCTCTTCTATTTGATTAATGCTATAATTTTTCAATTCCCTAACTTCGTCATTGCTTTTATTAATATCTTTATGTACTTTCATTTTTTCATTTAAAGGAGGCTTAATTCCGATTTTATTAGGAGCTTCTTCTATAATATTTTTATTAGAATCAATAAGACTTTCAGCTTCTTGCTCAACTTGATTAATAGTGTCATCTTTAAATTTTTTTAGTTCTTCTAGACTAAGGTTTTCTGTTTCCGTTTGTTCAACTTTATTTTCTAAAGATTCTCGTTCTTCCAACTGATCTTCATTTAAATTTTGTTTTTTATCAGACATAGATTTATTTAGTATTTAATTTATTCCTAATTTTAGTCATTTTTTGTTTTTCTAATTTTTGGAGAAATTCATTGATAATTTTAGCTTGTTGTTTTTGGAGAGCGTTAAGCTTAACTATATATTCTTGATAAATAGCTTCAATTTTTTCTTTTTTCTTTATAATTTCGTTAGACATATTAAATTTATATATTTATAGTATCATTTTTTGAAGAAAAATTTATTCAATCACTACTTTTGTTCCAGTGTTAGTAAACCAATATAGATCCTTCATATTATCATAAGCAACATTAACACAACCATGACTCATTTTATTACCAAAATTATTATGCCAATAAGCTCCGTGAATATAATAGCGATATTTTTGAGTAGTAAAGTGTAAATTCCATTTAGTATCTGGATAATCAAAGTCATAGCCAGGTCCGCCATATCTTTTAGATTCTTCTTTGTCTAAAATTATAAATTCTCCAGTAGGAGTATCCATTCCTCTAATACCACTAGAGATTGAAAAATTATCAATTAATTTATTGTCAAAATAATATTCTAGTTTTTGTTGAGCTATATTTATTTTAATTAATTTTTCGGATTTTTTACCAGAATCTGAATGAAGAGGATTATAACTAGCTGCTACTTCAGTACCATCTAGATACAAATCTTTGTCAGTGTCGGCATTCATTAAATCAGTACCTATTTTTAATTCAAAATAATCATTTAAATAATCTTGATCAGAATCAACTGCTATTAATTTTTGATTTTGATGACGAGGAGAATTATTATTTTTTATTTCTAAACCATCAAGTTCGCCATCACCATCAGTATCAGGATTATACATTTCAGTATAATAAATATATTTTTCAACATAATCCATTAAACCATCTTGATCAGAATCGTATGATTTGGATATTGGTTTGGAAAGTTCAGAATAAGGAATTAAATTTTCCTCCAAAGAATTAATAGCTCTAGCCCAAGGATAATTACCAATATCAGCTATAATAGTATCGGCAAAGATAAAGCCATTATCTAAAAAAGCTTGATCGCTTGTAAAAACTCTTTTTTCACCATTTTCAATATAAAAATAGCCAATACTATTTTTTTGGCGGACAATTGTTCCATTACGGAAAATGAAATCTAAATCAGAATATTCAGTAGGTTTATATTTAATCATGGTACCAAATTCAATATTTTTTAAATCGTCAGATGGAATTATTTTAATATGATCAAAACTATCAAACCAAGAAAGAAAAGTTATTTCATCGGGAAAGTAATGTTTTTTGTTATCTGGAGAAATATAAAAAACAGCTGAAGAATTTTCAGCTTTCACTACTTCGCCAATATAATCTTCTTGAGCAACTCCCTTTACTTCCTCTTCCGCTGAAGCTACAGAGGACAAGAAAGCTATGGAAGTCAAGAAAGTAAAAAAGGGGATTAAGAGGAAGAAAGATAGTATAAAAAATTTAATTCTCATAGTTTAATTATAGCAGAAAAAATATTATTTATGTTGATTTATAAAAAAAACGATCCTCGCATCTAATTAAAGAAGCGAGGTCTCGGAGGCTGAAGTCCATTCTATATTAAGTATAGAATTTTTTTAGAAAAGTATAACATAAATTGATTTAAATAAAACTATGGTTGATTAACTAAATATTTAAAAGATGCCCGTTTTTTTTAAGCCAAGCTCGTTGTTTTTGATAATCGGGCATTAATTTTTCAACTTCATTCCAAAATTTTTGAGAGTGATTTTTTTCTTTGATGTGACAAAGTTCATGAATAGCTACATAGTCAATAACTTCTAAAGGAGCTAGCCCTAAACGCATTGGAAAATTTAAATTATTTCGATAAGAACAAGAACCCCATCTTTTTTTAGCTTTAGTTATTTTTATTTTATTGTATTTAAAGCCAGAGAGAGAGGAGTAGTATCTTACTCTTTGAGATATTATTTTGTAAGCAGTCTCAAAACAAATTTTTTTCTGGTTTGCATTTTTTAACAATTCAGCCTCTTTGTTATTTTTTTTAACAAGTTCTATTTTTTCTAAGATCCAATTAATTTTTTGAAGAATGAACTTATTAATAATGTATTTAGGGGTGTATAAAGGAGCTCGAATAATTAGTTCAGCGTCAGGGCTAATTTCTAGGGCTAAAGTTTTTCTTTTAGATCTAATAATTTTTTTGATTTGAGGGCTTTTTGTTAGTTTAGACATATTGTAATAGTTAGTTAGTAATGAGTAGTTTAGATTTTGTTTAAAAACTACTGACTATGAACTATAAATTAATTTATTTACTTCCTTCTTAATCTTTTAGATTCGCTACTGATAGCAAAAATACCTAAAATTGATAAATAAGCAGTTGTAAATTCAGAAGGTACACTATATTGTTGAGGTTTAATAATACTAAGACTGATAAAAATTATAGTAATTATAGTATAGATAATGACAAATATTTCTCCCTTATATTTAGAAAAAAATTCTTTACTTTTCCAGCGGTTTAATTCTTTAATACTGGTAAAGATAGAAAGGGTAGAAATATAAATAATAACAATTGTTTTTAATGAGTTTCCAGGGTCTAATATATTAAAAAAATCTAAGATAAAGAATAGAGCAGTAAAGCTTCCCCATAAGTAAGTGATTAATCGCCAGAGTTTTAAATTTCCAGAATTCTTTTTCATAGCTATATAATATCAACTTTTTTGAATTTGGACCAGCTTCAATTCTATTCCAAAACTTAATTTTTTTCATTAAACACTTCAATTGGGGTTTTGTAATTAAGTCTTTTTCTTGGTCTATTATTTATTAATCTAATTACTTTATCTATATCTTCTTGAACTATATTAACAAAAGAAGATTTTTTAGGAAAAAATTGTCTTAGTAGTCCATTAAAGTTCTCATTTGTTCCTCGTTCCCAAGAAGAATAAATATTAGCAAAATATATTATCATTCCTGTATTTCTTTCAGTTAATTCATATTCAGCAAATGTTGATCCATTATCATAAGTAATAGTATGTTTTTTCTTTCTTGGTATATCTTTAAAACTTTCCTCAGTTTTCTTTCTAGTTAACTCTGCTAAACCTCTTTCTAGCTTATCAGCTAGTCCATAGCCACTCTTTCGATCAACATGAGTCAGAATATGTGATTTATCCTTACCTATAATAGTATCTCCTTCCCAGTCACCAATTCTTTCTCTATTTTCAATTATTTCTGGTCTAGTATCTATTCTTCTCTTTTTTTGTTCTTCACGTTGTTTTTCACGTATTCTAGTGCCGTATCTACGTCGATACTTACCTTTCTGACATCTTAAGTACTTAACTAGGTCTTTTTTTTGATTATAGATATATTTATAAATACTATCTTTTCCAATTTGTTTATTATTATCATTTGGATAAGCTATTCTTAATCTACCACTAATTTGTTCTGGTGACCAATACAGTTTTAAATATTTAATAATACATCTTTTTAACCATTCATTATTTTCTATCTTCTTAAATCTACTATTAGCTTTGATTCTTCTTTTTTTTGTCTTTTGTTTAGCAAGTTTAGCATTATATCCTATTTTGTTATTAGCTGAATTTCTTTTTAGTTCTTGGCAGATAGCACTAGGTGTTTTATTCAATAACTTAGCTATATCTTTTTGTTTTAAACCTACTCTCAAGAAAGCAGATAGCTCATTTCTTTGAAATGAGGTAATATGTTTACAAGACATCTTTGTTTTTGGTTATTAGTTAGTTTGCTTAACTATTTTACCTTAACTTAGGTGTCTTTTTAAATTAATTAAGATTCGGAGTAGAATGTAGGCAGCTTTGATTGACAAAATTAGTATATATGCTAGAATGACAATATAAAATTATGAAACTTTTAAATATTATCCAAATAGTAATCGCAGTATTACTAGTTATTGCTATAACTTTACAAAGTCGCGGTGGCGGTCTTTCTTCTGTTTTTGGTGGTTCAGGAGGGGTTTATCAAACTAAAAGAGGAGCGGAAAAATTTGTTTTTATAGCAACAATAGTTTTAGCAGTACTATTCTTTGTAATTAGTATCTGGCATATATTTATATAATCTAACAACTTATATAGCATATATTAAATACTTAACTATTTATTTTTTATTAGCTCCTCGGCTCGAGGAATCTTTATTTTAAATTTTAATAATCGTGTTTAAAAAAAATAGTTTGATTAGTGATCTATACTACAAACTTTCTAAAAATTCTAAATTAATTTATAAAAAAATTAAAAGTTTATTGTCTTTTAGTCATATTTCTGATGAAAAGTTAATTTTTAATTTATCAAATAAGAAGTTTCCTAATACTATTCAGCTTAAACAGCTGAAACATTTTGTTAGTAAAAAAGAGAAAAAAATAGTTTATATAGCAATTTTATTTATAATTATTTCTTTTTTCTGGCTTTCAATTAGGTTAGTGTGGAATAAATTAGTAGATGTGCCAACTTATGGCGGAGAATATACGGAAGCTTTGGTGGGATCTATTCAATATATTAATCCTATTTTAAATCAATCTAATGATGCGGATCGAGATATTAGTCGTCTGGTTTTTTCAGCAATTTTTAAAGTTAATTATAATGGTGAATTAGAAAATGATTTAATTCAAGGTTATGAGTTATCGGACGACAAAAGGATTTACACTTTTAGCTTAAAGGAAAATATATTTTGGCATGATGGTGAAAAATTTATTGCCGATGATATAGGTTTTACTTTAGCAGCAATCCAAAATTTGGATTTTAATAGTCCTCTTTATAAAACTTTTCAAGGTGTGGGGTTTGAAAAAATTTCTGATAATTCTTTTAAATTAATTTTATCTGAACCTTTTAGTCCATTTTTATCAACTCTTACTTTTGGAATTTTGCCGGCCCATCTTTGGGAGATTATAATTCCTAAAAATGCCAGCTTAACAGAGTTGAATAAAAAACCAATTGGTACAGGCCCTTTTAAATATAAATCTTTTAAAAAAGGTAGTAACGGTAATATTAAACAATATACCTTAGAGAGATTTGAAGATTATTATGACAAAAAAGCATATTTAAAAGAGATTAGCTTTCGTTTATTCGAAGATTTAGAATTTGCTCTAGAGGCTTTAAAGGCTAATAGAGATGATGGAGTGAATTTCGTTAATAAGGAAAATTTAAGCAGAATAAAAGAATCTAAAGATTTTGACGTTTATTAATTTAATATGCCTCGTTATACGGCTTTATTTTTCAATCCTAAAAATCAAGAGTTATTGAAAAATTTAAAATTTAGACAAGCTTTATCTGTCTCAGTAAATAAAGAGGAATTAGCTATTGAAATAGGTTCTAATGAGAGTGAGGCTTATGGGCCATTAGATTTTGTAATTAAACCAGGAGAGGATGTTTATGATATTGGAAAATCAGCGGAGTTATTAAAAGAACTAGATTGGGAAATGGGAGAGGATGGCTTTTTAATGAAAGATGAAGATAAGCTAGAATTAACTATTACTAGTGTTGATAATTCAGAATATATAAAGATTTTACAATATATTAAAAAACAATGGGAGAAATTGGGAATTATTACTAATTTAGAAATAATTCCTAAACAAAAAATTGCTACCCAAATAATAGAACCTCGCGATTATGAGATACTTTTGTATGGACAAATTTTATCTTACGATCCAGATCCTTATATTTTTTGGCATTCTTCTCAAACTAAAGTTGGATTTAACTTATCTATTTTTGCTAATAAAGAAATAGATGAAGCTTTAGAAGAGGCTCGTAAATTAAATTCTTTTGAAGAGAGATTAGAACAATATCAGGAATTTCAAAAAGTGTTAAAAGACGAATATTTAGCTTTATTTTTATTTCGTCCAACTTATCACTATCCAGTAAATAAAAAATTAAAAGGTATCGAGACGCAAATTATTTATTTGCCAGCAGATCGTTTCTCTAACGTGGCTAATTGGTATTTAAAAATAAAGAAATCATTTAAGAAATGAAACAATATAGAATATTTTGATATAAATATTCTTAATTAATAAATTATTAAACAGAATGAATACAAGAAGAACTAGAAAAATAATGAACCCTAAAATGAATAGGGCTTATCATAGTAAGAAAAAAATAAAAGACAATAAGATTAATAAAGATGTTAAGACTTTTGATAGTGGAAAATTAAAAGTTATTATCGTTGGTGGTAATGAAGAAGTTGGAAGAAATATGACAATTTTGGAATACGAAGATGATATTGTTATCATTGATATGGGAATTCAATTTCCAGAAGAAGATATGCCGGGAATTGATTTTATTATTCCTAATATTGAATATTTAAAGGGTAAGGAGAAAAATATTAAAGGCGTTATTATTACTCATGGTCATTTAGATCATATTGGAGCTATTCCTTATTTGATTCCAACTTTGGGTAATCCAACTATTTATAGTGCGGCTTTGACTTTGGGATTAATTAGAAAAAGAGCAGAAGAGTTTTCTGATTTACCAGAAATGAACTTACAGGCTGTGACGACTGATGACACTTTAAGATTAGGAGTTTTTAAGGTTAGTTTTTTTGGAGTGAGTCATAATATACCAGCTTCAATGGGAATTGTCGTTGATACTCCTTTAGGAAAAGTTGTGCATAGTGGTGATTTTAAATTAGATTTTGATGGACCAAAAAGAGATTTACCAGAAGTAGAAAAGATAGCTAATTTAGGAAAAGAAAATGTTTTAGCTCTTTTATCAGATTCTACTAATGCTCCGCACACGGGACACCAAATTAGTGAAAGTGAAATTCAAACAAATCTTTATAATATTATTAGAGATGCTCATGGACGAACTATCATAGGAACTTTTTCTAGCTTATTAAATAGATTACAACAAATATTTGAAGCTGCTGAAAAATTAAATAAAAAGGTTTTGATTGAAGGTTATAGTATGAAAACTAATATTGAAATTGCTCATCAATTAGGATATTTGAATTTTAAGAAAAGTCTCTTTATTACTGAAAAGCAAATGAAAGAATATCCGGATAAAAGAATTGTAGTTTGTTGTACTGGAGCTCAAGGAGAGGATCGAGCAGTATTAATGAGGATTGTTAATAAAGAGCATAAATTTTTGAAAATTGAGAAAAATGATACAGTAGTTTTTTCATCTTCAGTAATTCCAGGAAATGAAAGATCAGTTCAGAGATTGAAAGATTCTTTATATCGTTTGGGTGCGGAAGTAATTCATTATCAAATGATGGATGTTCATGCTGGTGGACATGCTAAAAAAGAAGATTTGAAATTAATGATTAATTTAGTTAAGCCCAAATATTTTGTGCCAATTGAAGGCAATCATTCTTTTCTTCATATTCATGGTAAAATTGCGGAAGAGGCTGGTATGAATGCTAATAATATTTTTATTGCTGATAATGGACAGGTAATTGAATTTACTAAATTAGGTGGCAAATTAACTAATAAAAGAATCAATGCGGATTATGTATTTGTAGACGGTTTAGGAGTTGGTGATGTTTCAAATATTGTTTTACGAGACCGTAAACAAATGTCAGATGATGGTATGATAGTGGCTATCGTCACAGTTAGTGCTAAGAACGGTGAATTAATTCATTCTCCAGATATAATTTCTCGAGGCTTTGTCTATATGAAAGAAAATAAAGAATTAATTGAAAAAGCTCGGAGTAAAATTAGACAATTGACTAAAAAACACAATCCTAAAACTTCTACTAATGATATGTATTTAAAGAATCAAATTAGAAATGAATTAGGTAAATTTTTATTTCAAGAAACTCAAAGAAGACCAATGGTTTTACCAGTAGTGATTGAGGTGTAGGGAATATTGTATTATGTATAATGAATTAAGTATAATGTATTAGGTATTATGGTTAGTTTTAAATTTTAAATTTAAATATATGAATGACAAAAAAATATTATTTTCCGGAGTGCAACCGACTGGTGATTTGCATTTAGGAAATTATTTAGGTGCTTTTCAAAATTGGGTAAATCTTCAAGATAAATATAATTGTATTTATTCGGTAGTAGATTTACATGCCATTACTATTAATTATGATCCAGAAAAATATCAAGAAAGAGTTTTAAAGACGGTAATTGACTTATTGGCTATGGGTATTGATCCTCAAAAATCAATTTTGTTTGTTCAATCTCAGGTACCAGAACATACAGAACTATGCTGGTTATTAAATACCATTACCCCAGTTTCAGAATTACAACGCATGACTCAATTTAAAGATAAATCTAAACAAAATATTGCTAATGTTAATATGGGGCTTTTTGACTATCCAGTTTTACAGGTAGCTGATATTTTACTTTATAAATCAGAATTTGTGCCAGTAGGAGCAGATCAAGTTCAGCATTTGGAATTAACTAATGACATTTTAAAAAAATTTAATAATAAATTTGGGGAATATTTTTCCAAAGTAGAAACTATTATTAGCAAAGGGGAGAGGATTATGTCTTTAGCTGATCCGAGTAAAAAAATGAGTAAATCTTTAGGTGAAAATCATTGCTTATCTTTGCGAGATGATCCAGACACCATTCGAAAAAAGATTATGAGTGCTATCACTGATCAAGGACCTACGGAAAACGGAGAAATGTCAGCTGGAGTAGACAATTTGTTTAAAATGATGGAACTTTTAGGTGATGAAGAGATTGTGAAAAAATTTCATCAAGATTATCATCAACAGACTTTGAAATATTCAGAATTAAAAATAGCTTTAGTAGAAGTGTTAATTAATTTCTTAAAACCAATTCAAGAAAAGATTTTGGAATTAGAAAATAATTCCGACGAAGTTGTGAAGATTTTAGAACAAGGTACTGAGAAAGCTCGAGCTATTGCTCGGGTTAATATTAGAGAGATTAAAGAAAAGATGGGGCTGGTATAGAATATCTAATCTCCCTGCCTGCCGGCAGGCAGGTAATATCTAATTTCAAATAAATTTTGAATTATTTAATTTTAAATAAAAAAAGCTTCGGTTTAACGCGGAGCATTTTATTTTGACCTCGAAGGTCGATTTACTCTAGACAAAAATATTAGGATAATTTATAATGATTTAACGGTTTAGTCCGTAGTCGGCAGTTGTTATGTTAATTTATTTGTATTGTATTTGTATAATTAGTATTATTAGTATATTAGTCGAGCTCAGCTCGATTAGTATATTGGCATCATTTAATTCGCCTGCCTACCGAAGCTTTAGCGTAGGTAGGTATCATTAGTATCAGTATTATGAAAAAAGTAGATAGTGTATTTAATAAATTTTCTAAAAAATTAAAGACAGTTTTGATTAAAGCTCAAGACATGGCTTCTTCTTTGTTTTTAACAGAAGTTAGTTTTTGGGAGATGCTGTATGTTCTTTCTCAAGAAAAAGGGATAATAGTTTATCAATTATTAACTGATAATAAGATTAAAAGTAAAGATTTAAAATTAGAAATAATTAAAAAAGCGAGTGCTAAAAATAATGTTAAATTTGTTGATGACTTATCAAAACAAGCAAAGAAAAATTTTATTTCTCAATTTTCAGAAGAGTCTCAAGATATAATTGAAAAATCAGTTAGAATAGCTTATCAAAGACAACATCCTTATATTGGCACGGAACATTTGTTGATGGCTATATTAAGTAGTGATATTAAGGAATTAGATGACTACTTTAAGGCTCATCAGATTGATAGACAAAGATTAATTGAAAGCATAGAAAATATATTATTAGG
>JAIOTH010000133.1 GCA_021106915.1 bacterium
CAAGCGGTTACTTCCGGATCGTTTTTACTTTCGAGCCAACGATAGTCTTCGTGCAACGTAACACTGTGAATTGTTTCTGTTACTCTTCTTTTTTCGGTAAAGGGGTATTTCATTTAATCTCCTAAATTTTATACAAATTTTTCAATTTTCTTTAACAAATTATCACCTATTCAACATATAAATTTATTCTCAACAATTTCCGCTAATGGTTGAGTGCGCTGCGCTAATCCGAATGATTCAGCCCGTACAAACCACTAAATCCTGAATCGTAAGATTCAGACGAAGAACACCAACTAACCCAACTGCTGACACGCTTGTTATACACTTTTTTTTATCAACTCTTTTAAAAATCAGGGAGAATTGTTTTTGCAAGATTCTTTGCAAAATAACTATTAACACGCATTAATGATTTGAGACCAGTGCGCTTCTCTTTGGGACTAGATAAATTTGCCAGATTAATAAAATGAGATTCACCAATGTTATTGATGAATTCAGAAGTTGTAATCTCAGAATCTTCAATTTTAACTATTTCCCCTAATTTTTGACACAAATTCTGAAAATTACTGATTTGTTGTAACTCATTATTAATATCAATTTGATTTTTATATCTAATAAATAAAGATTTAGCAGTACTTGTATGTATTTTTGAAATTTTACTGAGACCATGTACAACAATAAGAAAATTACTTTCTCTACATAAGTTATAAAGGAACTCATTATCTAATAAACTAACTGCATCACTGATTTTGGATGAATGTATAGAATGTAAGTCTTTCAAAACATTGGTAAGTCGATCAAACGATTTAATTTCAAAGCACTTTAATGAGATTTGATTGTAAGTGAACGAATTAATGAACTCTTTAGTTTTATTTAAATTTATTCTTCTTAAATAATCTGAATACTTGTTGATCGTTGTGAGATCCTCTAAATCACATTGAGCAGCTAAAGAGTTTACTGAAATTCTAGAATCACAAAATATTTTCTTGGAATATTCTGGGAAATTCTTAGATAAAGAATTTAAGCTATAAGTTAAGTAGGAAATATCAGTTTCTTTTGCTTTTAAAAAAATAGTCTCAAAGGCATATTCAATAAGCCTTAGAGATAACTTTTTATCTATCTGCGATAAACAAATTAATCCATTTGCAATGCTATTGAAATCGGTAGATTCAATTTTTACTTGTAAATCATTAAGGGATATTTTTGAGAAAACTAATTGAATATACTTAAAAAAGGAATTATCTAATTTTGCGATTGTTAATGAAAAAAGACATAGTAAATCAAACTCATAATCTAAAATTTTATTCCTAATAAAACTAATGTTAAATGATTTTAAAAAACTACTTAGTATTAATGAATTTGATGAATCCAAATATTTATTTTCAATACTTTGGAATATTTTAAGATTATATGAAATTGCTTGTAAATTTAATAAAGAAAACCAATTTTTCATTTCTTCTGAATCCAATAACAGACTTTTTAACTTAATATAAGCAAAATCATATTCAAAAAAATCTAAATCAAGGATAACTTTAATTTGATCTCTAATCTCTAATTCATCTATTTCATTTATTAAATGATTTTTTATTTCCTCAAAAACTGTCTTTATATAGTTTGCGTTTATATCAAATAAGCGTACAAGCAATCTAAGAATTTTTTGGCAAGTATGGGTTCTCTCATTTTTATTTTGAAAAGCTGAAATAAAGTGATTCAATGTAAAAGATTGAATTTCCTCATCTTCAAATAACAACTTTAAATTACTGAGAGATTTATTTGATAACAATCGTTCAAAAATAAAAAATAATGGACTGTTGTTATTATTATCATAGATAATGAATTTCTTGAATGCCAAAAACTCAAAATTATGTTGTTCTTTTGGAGAAATATTTTTAATCAAATTATAGCTATTAATTAAAGATTTAGCAAAAGTAGAATGATAGAAATTAAAATATGAACGATTTTCTCTGATTAGTAAATTTAGACTTACGAGTTTATTAAACCAACTAGTTTCAATTACTGGTTTACAGTTGAATGAGATTTCATATTGATTTATTGTTGAGAAATATCGCAACTCTTCTTCATAATCAAATTTAAAATATTTTCGATAAATATATTGGTATAGATACTTTGTGTTTAGTGTTGTACTATCGTTTTCTGGTTTACTAATTAAAAACTCATGGAGAAGTAAAAAATTCCTACCAGTTATTTTAACAAGATGATCTAGGTTTTGAATTAAAATATCATTGCTATCATATATCTTTATAATTCCTCTATATTTCTCGTAAATATCCTTCTTAAATTCTAACATATAAATATCATTTTTCCTTATAAATGACAAATCTTGCTCTGTTTCCAGAAAATTCTCGTCTATCACCCTTGATTCAAAAATAAAGAATGAATTCGGAAAAATCGATGTATCCAAATACAATCTTTGGAATAATTCAAAGTTTATATGGCAGTCTGTGATAATGAAGCATATGTGCTTTTCTTTTAAGTTGCTATTAAGGAAAGAGCTTAGTAGATTTTCAGTTCTACCTTTTAATGATATAAATAATACTTGATAACCATATGTTTTGAGAGTTAAACCAAGCTTAATAGAAAATATCGTTTTCCCTAAACCAGGTTGAGAACTCAAATAAACCGAATTTACTTCATTAGAAAGTACTTTATTTTTTATTTCATCTAATTTTTGGAGTTCATACTTTGTGAAAAAAAATACATTTTTAGAGATATTAATTTCTTTTGGTAAGCAAGAATCTGTAATCTCCTGAAAAGGATAAAAAGATTCTATATTTGTGTTGGGAATCAATTTATCTAGTTTATTAGCAATTTCGCTTATAATTTGGAAACTTTCTTTTGTTTGTAGTAAGTTACTGAGTTCTAAATCTTGGTGCAATTTTTGTTTAAAGATTGAAATAAGAGATTCTATTTCTTTCTCAGAAGCAAGAGGTATATCATTGTAATTATGTGGATTAAAATCAGTAATTTTTAATTTATTCTCCCTAAAAAATATTACGTTCAACATTAGTTTAAGATTCTCTTTTCGCGCAAGAAAGCTATCATTTGGATTACCAAATCTATTGAACTTAATAAAAAACTCTTTCTCAGTAATAACTAATATTTTATAGACTCGATCTAATAAACTGATATCTTCATTAAATAATCTTGAAAGTAATGAATATGCTGCATTTACAGCTAAACCTTCTATAAAAAACATTTTTTTAATCCTTTAAATATAAAAGTGTATAAAGCCGAGCGTGCCACGTCATCTCGTCATGAGC
>JAIOTH010000001.1 GCA_021106915.1 bacterium
GCACTGGTTTGAACAGTAGTTGGTTGGTATTTTAAATCAATAAAGCCATCGACATATTCTGGATTATCACAAAGATAAAGTCGATCAATAAAGGCTATTTTTTGCTGTTTAGTTTTAATTTCGCGGATGAAAATGTCATCATTGGCTGATAATTCAATTTTGTAGACTCCTTCATCTAAATTATCCAAATAAATTGAAATATAACGGGGATCGCTGGCTGGATCTAGATTAGAATTATAACCATCATCAGAAATTAAGCGAGAGTAAATTTTTTTACCCTGAGGATTATAGATTTTAATGATTAGATAATCCTCACCTTCAGTACGATTAATGTCCTGAATTTTAAAGTTAAAATCTAAAGCTTCGTCTTTTAAATAAGTGTAAAATTGATGTTCACCTCTTAAACAATTTTCAATAATATTATCTTTTGTCTGAGGACTATAATTATTTAAAATAAAATTTTCTTTTAATTCAAAATCATAAGCCCCAACTCCATCTAAGGAATTTCCTACTTTAATAAAATCAGCTACAGATTCAAATTGAGTGTCTTTTTGCCAGAGAGTGTTTAATCCGTCTGTTTTTTGATCCCAATCAATATTATTTAAACTTTTATTATGTAAGGTGTGAGTTTTATAGCTCCATTCTTCTTCATCTTCAGCATAACCTAAGTAAATAGTTTCTTGATCTCCAGGATCAAACTCAATTTCTACTTCAGCTTTTTCAAAATTTATGGGGCTTCGAACTGTAAAATAAACTGGTTCAGAAATAATTTGATAATAATTTCCTTGATTAATAGCTCGATGTTCGGGATAAACAATCGATAACATAGGAGTTTTTTCTTCTAAATTTGATTCAAGGCTAAGTTTTCCATCTAAAATAAAATCTTTTTTAATTAAATTTCCGAAAATAAATAAAATTAGACAAATACCACCGAGATTAAAAAGTATTCTAAATTTAGTGATTTTTTTCATGGATTATAATAATTTTATTTTTTGTATTTGAATTTTAAGTTGTATTATTTCACTAAACTTAGTTTAATCAATAATGATCGGTTTGTTAGGTCTAATTTGATTAAATGTCATCCTGAACTTGATTCAGGATCTCAATCTATTTAGAACTTCGAGATTCCCTGCCTACCGGCAGGCAGGCGGGTCAAGCCCGGAATGACAATGGGATTTTAATCATTCGTATATTTATATAAACTGTGATCACCATCATTAAAAATAGGAATATAGTCCTCAATATCTTCTTTAAAAGTGAAACCAAAATAATAAATTGGAATGTTTTTTTCATCTAAAATGTCTAATTTATCATAAGATTGAGGTTCTTTTCCTAAATAAATGACTTGGCGATAAGGAAAAATATATTTGTCAGCTCGACCAGTAACAATAACAGCATTTTCTTCAGTATGTTTGATTATTTTTTGAGTTCTATTTTGATAAATACGTAGATCATTTTTAATTTTAATTAAACCTTCTTCTGGTCCAGTCATAACTAATAAATAAGAATGAATAAAAATGAAAATTAAAATTACAGTAGTTATTAAATTATTTATCCATTTTTTAGAAAAATTTAAGCTAGAAATAAACCAAGCCATCAATGGTATAGCAAAAACAAAATAAGGCAAAATGTATCATAAATAAGAACTGCCCATAGTAATCGAGGTTGGAGTTGGGTTATCATAAAATAGCCAAGATCCATAATAAATAAATAAAAATAAACTAAGTAGGACCCAAGCTAAAGTATAAGTTCGATAGATAGTTTTTATTTTTTTAAATTTAAAAATAATAGTAATTAAAGCAATTAAAATAAAAATATTATAAAACCAAACTAATTTAAAAATAAAATTACCAATAGTAAATTTAATATTTGAGGGATGTAAACCAAATGGTAAAATTACTTTTTCAAGAAAAGCAGTTAAAGGAATACTATTTTCTCGACTAATTGTTTCAACATAGCCTGGAGCTAAAGATGATCCTTGATTTTGGTAATTAAAATATAAAAGAGGTGTAAGAGAAATAATTAAAACAATCAAGCTGAGAATCATTTTTTGCCAAGAAATTTTTTGGTAAGCACTGATTAAAATTATTAAATAAATTAAAGAAATCCAGAGTATTTCAGAGGTTCTAGTCATTAAAGATAAGGCCAGAAAGAAGGGAAATAATAGATAATAAATATTTCTATCTTTTTGAATGGCTAATAAAAAATAATATAAAGAAATTAATAATAAAACCATAAATAAAACATTGTGCATCATTGATTTGGCGGAAAAATACCAATAACTAGGCAACATTAAGAGTAATAAAGCTGAAATAGTAGCCACTTTTTGATTAAATAATTTTTTAGTTAGTAAATATAAAAATATAACTCCAATCAAAGCAAAAATAGGTGTCAGATAAACAATAATCCAATCACCAAAAATTTTAGCAATGCTACCATAAATTAATGGTAAACCAATAAAACTACTAGGCATTAAGTAATATCCAGAAGCTTTGATGCTTCGAGGGTGAACATCAGAAGAAATATTAATGTATTCACTAGGAACCCGAAAATTGTTATTTTCTTGAAAATGCTCACTAAAATAATAATTGGCGGTTTCGTCAGGAGAATTAAAAATTAGGTGTTGATTATGGTTAATGTTGAGGAAGTTGTATAAACAGAAGAAGGTTCCTAGAATTATAACAGTTAAAAAATAGAAAACGTATTGTTTTTCTTTAGCACTCAATTTGTTAGATAATAGATTTTTTATTATAGATTTCATTTTTTTATAATTAAATAATTCTATTAAAGTATCATATTTATTATACCTTAAATCATTAAAGCAGGGAATTAAAATTTTTTCCACCTACGATATTAGGCTCTGGTGAACAAGTGAGGAAAGAAAAAAGACCTAATTGATTAAACAAATTAGGTCTTAATATTATTTGTATCCACCTTTTTGTCTAGGTGA
>JAIOTH010000039.1 GCA_021106915.1 bacterium
GTTTATTATCATTAGCTTGCTCTGCGTCTATTAAAAAATTTGGTCATTAATCCTTGCTAATACCATTCTGTTACTTTTGATAATAGAGAGTTATTTTGTTGATAATGTTCATCAAAAAACAGAGGTTATTTGGGGAATGGCTCTAGGACTCATTTCAACAGTTTTGTTTTTCTTTGTTTTTAAGGCTTGGTAATATACTAAGCATTTTCTCTTTTTCATAAGACCTTTTTGCAAAAAATTTATACATCTGTTAATCTAAAAATATGACAAAACAATTCAAAAAAGTAGTAATTTTTGGAACTTTTGATATCATCCATCCTGGGCACATATCAATTTTTAAATTTGCCAAAAATTTAGCGGAAGAATTGTTTGTTGTTGTTGCTCGGGATCAAAATGTAAATAAAAATCGAGCCAGATTAGATAAAAGCTTTCAATTAATATTTAATGAAAAACAAAGATTAGAAAATTTAAAACAATATAAAATAATAGATAAAACAATCTTAGGAGATCTGAAAGATCCCTTAGCTTTTTATAAACAAATTAAACCAGACTTAATTGTTTTAGGATATGACCAATATCAAAATGTAGATTTATTAAAAAATTTAGATGTTAAAATAAAAAAAGCTCCTGAATTTCACCCTGAATTATTCAAAACTCAAAAAATTAAAAAAATATTACCTGATGAAAATGCTGGCTTTTATTTAATTAATAAAGAAAAAGGTTGCCCCTCATTTAGAAATATTAGTATCCTTCGAAAAACTTTAGATATGAAAAAAATTGGTTTTGCTGGGACCTTAGATCCCATGGCTTCGGGATTAATGATTTTAGCTTCTGGAAAAGCTACTAAATTTCTAGATGCTTTTCATCTCTTAGGTAAAATTTATGAAGCAAAAATTGAATTGGGAAAAATTTCTGATACTTTTGATGCCGAAGGGAAAATTCAGAAATCAGGAATCAGGAATCAGGATAAAAAACCCACCAAAGATAAAATTGTTAAAATATTAGAAAAAAAATTCACTGGAACAATATTACAAACTCCGCCAATATTTAGTGCCAAAAAAATTAATGGCCAAAAAGCCTATAACTTAGCTCGCCAAAATAAAAAAGTTAAATTGAAACCAGTTCCAATTACTATTAATGAGATTAAAATTATAAAATATAAATATCCGTTTTTAGATTTAAAAATAAACTGTTCTAAAGGAACATATATTCGTTCTATTGCCAATGATTTAGGACAAAAATTAAAAACTGGCGGAGTCTTAGTAAAGTTAATTAGAACTAACATTGGTTCTTTTAGTTTAAAAAATGCTCTTGAACAAAAGAATATTAATTTTAAAAATTTGGAAAAACATAAATTAAACATACTAGACATTGTAAAAAAGATGAATAATAATTTTCTACAAAAAAAGAGTCATCTAGATAGATGACTCAAAACACATAAAAATTTACTTCTCTATTAACTCAACAGATTGATTCTGCTGAGGCTGAGAAGAAAATAACTTAGAAATTTCTTCTGCCTGTTCAGGTAATCGAGCCTTAAGCTCTTCCGCCTGTTTTTCAGAATGTATTGCTAACATTATGCTAGCATTACCATTACCGCTAACATTTAAAAATTTCAAACCCATAACACCTCCCTTATATTTTTTACTTTAGAAATACAACTTTTCTAGTTTCAGTAGATTTACCTATTCTTAACATACAAAAATAAATTCCTGAAACTACTTTTTGATTATTTTCATCTTTTCCATTCCAAAGGATAGAATGTTGACCAATATCAAATTGATCATTGATGAACGTTTTCACTTTTTGTCCTTTAACATTATAGATTGAAAGATTAACTTCACTATTTACTAAAAGCTGAAAGCTAATAGCTATTTTTGAATTAAATGGATTTGGATAAATCTGTAAGCATTTTAATTCATTAATAGTCTCTTTTGTACTAGTTAGGGCTTCTCGAAAGGCAAAGAGCGACTGATGAGAAGCAACATAAACTCTATTAGAATCAATTGCCGATGAGTTTAAATATCCTTCTTGAGTATCATAACTCCATTGTAATTCTCCTTGATTATTAAGAGCTATAAAAAATCCCTCATCTGTTCCAATGTAAACTGTGTTATTGCTACCAATAGCTGAAGATGAATAAGAAACTTGACCAAGATTAGAAAATTCCCAAAGAAAATCTCCATTAAAACTTCGAGCTGTAATTCCTTGTCTATTTCCATAATAAAGACAATCATCACTAAATGCTAATGAAGAATATATAACATCATCATCTTCTCTTCTCCAATTTTGTTCTCCATTTGCATCTATGGAGATGACACTACTACCCCAAACATCTTCCCAATAAGTAGCAACATAAATATTGCCATTCTCATCAATGGTTGGAGTTACTCTAACTCCTCCTGGTTCAACAACCAAGAATGAATTTACCCACCTTTCAGTCCCGTCTGGATTAAAGGCATAAATTTTAAAATCATACCATTGCCAAGCATTACCTAGGGTAGCAACATAAATATTACCAAATTGATCAATGGCTGGAGCTGAATTATAAATTCCTCCACCTAAAACATCCGTATTCCAATTCAAAGATCCGTCTAAATTGAAATTCCAAAGTTTATCTCCACCACAAACATAGATAATATTTCCAAAAATACTAACATGGGAAATATCATCTCCAATTTCACAAGACCAATACAGACCAGCTGGTGAATAGGCTTTTAAACTATCACCACAGCCAAAATAAATCATTTCATTTTTAATGGCTATAACGGTTTTCACAGAATCCAAAGTTAAAATAGAATCTATAATAACCCCTTGTGGACTGATTAAATAAATACCACTATTAGTCCCTAAAAAAATGGTTTTTTGACCATTAAATGATCCAATGCTAGGACCACCATATGGCGAGACATAAAAATTCAAACTAAGCTGCCAGTCTAATTCTCCATTCTGAGGACCAGCGTCCTCTGTTTTACCAGTATTCCTGAAATCATAATGAAATTGACTCCAGTCTGCCAAAAGTTGTAAATTCAGAGTTAAAAAACTGAATACAACTATAAAAGCTCCTAATTTTTTCATAATTCCTCCCTTATATTTTTGAATTTCAAATTATTAAATATTTTACTGCTTTATATTAAAAAAGTCAATGGAAATAAATTAATTAGTAATAATTTATTATGCATTTAAATTCTAATTTTATCCCCCACCTTGAGAAGGTGGGGGATAAAATTGTTTAACAGGGTTGAAATAATCCAATTACTATGTTATATTATCTTCACGTTTGCCAAAACAATTTATTATTTTAAACTTTAATTACTATGCCAAATAAAAAATCCGCAATAAAAGAGTTGCGTAAAACAGCTAAAAGAACTGCTCGTAATAACCAAACTAAAAGAAGACTAAAATCTTTAATTAAAAAATTGGATATTATTTTAAATTCTGAGAACAAAGAAGAATCTAAAAAAATATATGACAAAATTCAAAAAATTGTTGATAAAGCTTCCAAAAATAAACATCCCTTTACACCTCAAAAAGCATCTAGAATTAAATCTAGGATGGCTAAAAAAATAAATAAAGCTAATTTAAAGACTAATCAAAAATAAATTCAAAAGGGTCTTTGCTTTTAACTTAGAAGTTTTTATAGATCTATCTAATTGTAACAATTTTTGATAAATGAGTTTCAAATCTTTCAAAGAGTATAAATTTACTGAATTTATGCTCTTTTTGATTACAAAAGGATGTAATGATAAATATTTAGCTAAATTATTGATTGATACTTTTTCTTCTAAAGCAGATTTAATTTGTAATAAAATCCGATATTGTCTAATAATCATAGTCAATAAATAATGCGGGCTAATACCCAATTCCAATTGTTCTTCCAATAATTTTACAGCTTCAATTTTTTTCTGATTAGCTAATTTTTCAGAAAGTAAAAAAATATTATCATTTAAGGAATAAGAAGCTAATTCTTTAATTGATTCTTCACTAATATCTTTATCTTGGTTGTAATTAGCAATTTTATCTATTTCTGATTTTAAAATCCAAAGATTATTACCAGACAAAGACAAAAGAAAATTAGCTAAATTTTTATTAATATTTTTACCTTTTTCAGAAAACTTATCTTGAATCCAAGAACTTAATTTGTAATCTGGTAACTTAAAAAATTCCTGACTAAATTTGAAAGATTTTAATTTTTTGAACAATTTTAAACAATTACCAGAAAGTGAATTTTGTCTAGAATGAGGTAAATTATTTTCATAAAAAACTACAATATTGTCATCCTGATCCTGATTAGATCCTAATTTTTCTAAATAATCAAAAACCACTTCTAATAAATTTTTATCTGCTTTTTGTTGCAATAAATTTTTGATAATTATCAATTTTTTAGAAGACAAAAAGCCTCCTTGAAAAAATTCTTTAGCAAAATTTTCTACCTTAATATCTCCCTCTAAAACTACAATATTATAGCCAGACTCATCAACATCCTTGATAAATTTTGTTTTGATTTGCTCTAACTTTTCTTTAGAACTGTAATCATCTTCTCCGTATAAAAAAAATAACATGGAATTAAATTTTTAATTATTATTAATTTCCTTTTTTAAATCTTTAATTAACCTTTTCACGCCATCTAAAGAAGAATCATCTTTATGTTTTTCTTTGGTATATATTTCTTTTATATATATAGAATCATTATCTTGCCAAACGTTATCCTTCTGACCTTCTGATTTCCTTTTTGCAAGTGGTTGATATTTATACTTTCTTCTAAACTCACCGATAGTTATTTTTTTATAACCAAATAATTCTGCTGATTTATTATTTTTTACTTTTACTTCTGATATCTCATTACCAAAATAATCTTGAAAAAATACTGTACTACCAAGCTTAATCACACAATCTGTATAACTATTCTGAGTATAATTACTTGCCCTAACTTCAAACTTGCCAATATTCCCAGATACTTTATCATACTTATTCTTAGAAAAAATACCTTTTTTAGCAATCTCTTGAAATAATTTTCCAACATTTTTTCCAATCTCCGAATATTCCTTAAGCATATTCTTTTCTATTTGAACTCTATCTTTTATTTCAATTGGCGTACTTTTCTTAATCATATCAATAATCTCTTTTACCTCATCTGCCTTTAATTTTTTAATATAAACATCCTCACCTTTCTTAAGATCAATATTATATACATCAACATTAATACCATGATTCCAATATAAATCAGAGGTATCTTTTTTAAAAAATCCCTCTTGTTCGCTATCGCTACAAGCAATTGCGTTAAACCCAATATATCCATTTTCAATTATAATATTATTTCCATTCTCATCTATATATTTTAAACCTTTAATATCTTTTTTGTGTCCTCGTTCTTCTTCAATAATAAATTCATAATTTTCGTTCAAGCCCTTAAAACGATCTTTTATATAATTCAAGTCCTCTATTATTTTAATAAATTCTGTTTTATTTTTCATATTCAACTCTATCTCACCTCTACTATCATCTATTCCTAATTGAACATCTTCCATAACCTCTTTTATTTCTTGTTCTGTTAATTCTCTAAAAGCGACTGACTCTTGTTTCCCAGATATATATAAAAAATATTTATCGAGTAAAACTTTTTTATTAATAACCCTAAAACCTTGTGGAAGAATGTCTTTATTTGTAGCATATCCTGAAAAACCAGATCTAGTACTATACCCAATATGATATCTAGTATTATCTTTATCTCTATACTCTATACCAATCCTTTCGCGCTTAGTATTTATTTTTTTATCTTTATTTTTATCATTAAACTCCATACTATATTTACCTATTTCTCCAGAACTAAAGCCAGAATAAACACTATGAACTCCCGGAATAGTTCTACGTGTTATCACATCATTATCAATCATATACTGAGAAAGATTCTTAAATTCTTTTTTTATTTCTTCTGAGTATTCTTCATTAGTTATTTTTATATCATCTAAAAATTTTATATTTTTATTTAATTCGTCATCTTCAATATCTAATTTTGAAAAATCTGTTTTTATTTTATTTTCTATTTTATCACTATACTTATTATTGTCTATCCTACTCTTCTCTTTAATATTATCATTATTTATTTTTAATCTCTCTGCATTCTTAATATTTTGATCTAATCTCTTACTAAGTTCAGAATTTTTAAAACCATCCTCATTCTTTAATAAATATCTTAAATTATAATTAGCATTAATATTATTAGAATCAAGAGCTATTGCTTGTTTTAATAATCTAATCGATCTATCAATCTTGTTTTGATCTCCAGATCTCATCAACATAATATTTCTACTACCTTCACCTGCCAATTGTCCTGCCTTATTAGCTATTGCTAAGGACATAAAA
>JAIOTH010000097.1 GCA_021106915.1 bacterium
AAACTAGATAATTTTAAAATTTATAGAATTGGCTGGTCAAAATATTTTCCTTTTCAAAACATTGATCAACAAAATATTATCCAACGTTTTTTATGGCGGATTTATCAATTTAAAAACAAATATTCAGCTGATAATTTGAAAGCCATTCTTAAAAAGGAAAAACCTGATTTAATTCTCAGTCATAATGTTTTGGGATTGGGTTATAATGTCATTAAAATTATAAATCAAAATAAAATAAAACATATTTCTACTATTCATGATGTCCAATTGTTGGTTCCTAGTGGAATTTTAAAAAAAGAGGATGATCCGGATAGTCTTTTCAATAAAATATATTCTTATTTTACTAAAAATGCTTATCGAGAATGCTTAGAAATAATTTGCCCTTCTCAAGCTCTAGTAGATTTTTATAAAACTAGAAACTTTTTCCCAAATAGTAAAATAAATGTCCTTTATAATCCTATTCAAATAGAGGAGAATAAAAAATTAGATAAAAAAAATAACGAACAATTAAAAATTTTATATCTTGGTCAATTAGAGGAACACAAAGGAATTTTAGATTTATTAAAAATTTTTCGACAACTCAATATTAATAATTATTTTCTAACTATTGCTGGACGAGGATCATTGAAGGAAAAAATAGAAAATCTAGAATTAGTAATTTCTAACATTCATTTTTTTGGTGAATTTAACTCTCAACAAAGAATAAAATTACTTTCTGAAAATGATATTCTAGTGGTCCCTTCTAATTGTTTTGAGAATTCACCCATGGTTATTTATGAAGCTTGGCAAGCTGGTGTTCCAGTTTTAGCGAGTAATACTGGTGGCATTCCCGAATTAATTAAAGAAGGTGAAAACGGCTGGATCTTTAAAAATTCAGATGAACTAATGATTAAATTAAAAAATATTTATCAAAATAAAAAACAATTATCGAAAATGAATAATTACTGTCTAGAATATGTAAACAAATTTGATACTGAAAATTATATCAAAAACTTGCTAAATTTGATGAATTAGAATAATATATAAAAAAATTTAGGGAGGAATAATGAGTGAAAAAGAAATTACCAAAAAAATGGTCGTCATATTAATAATAATGCTTGTATACATCTTTGTTTCAACAAAAACTTGCATAGCGTCTATTAGTCACTACTGGCCATGGACGATTCTGTCGTTTTTATTAATCTGGACACCAGCAATATTATTGCGGGTAAGCATCAAAAAAAGATGCGAAATAAAAAATAAATTTCAATTAGGATTAGCGACGGTATTGTCGTTGTTCTCAGTAATCATAATGGGAAGTGCTATATTTATGGATAGCAAAAATTCCCAAATACATTTACATTTTTCAATTTGGTTTTTATTAACTATCCTTGTATTAACTGGTTGGTTAATTTGGATATTTAAACCCGAATGGATATCCAAGCTGAAAAAGAAAAAATAATACTTTTTTAAAATAAAAAATGGTAGTGATTCAATTTACTACCATTTTTCTTTTTGCCCGTAATTCGTTATTCGTGATTCGTGATTCATATTCACCAAATATTGAAATATAAAAGCCTTACCGCCATCAACTTCCACCCAATTATTAGCCTCATCCTGATGCTCGGTAATTAATTTCTCTGTTAAATCCCAATAATCATTTAAAACTACAAAAACCATATTAACACCAGTTTTCTGAGCTGCCTGACTAGCAGACTCTTTTTTATTTGTTTCTTCTTTAGTCATTTCTAAAAAATCAGTATAGATATTATCCTTAATTTTTGTTGGCAAAGAATAATAAAATTCACCTTGATAATATTTTTTGAATCCATATTCTTTAATAACTGTTGCTCCTAGAGTTTGATCTGATAAAACAATATAATCAAAATTAGAAAAATTTTCCTCTATATATTCTACTGCTTTTAAATGAGAATCTGACATACTATAACCATGAAAATTTTCATATTTATCTACTCGGGGATAACTTAAATATAAAGAAATTCCTAAAAATATACTTAAAAAAATAAAAATTAAAGGCTTAAAAATATGTCGATATTTTAAAATTCCATCCAAAAAAGCTACCAAAGCTACTATGAAAAATGGCAATAAAAAATAAAAACTTAAGTTAAATATTCTTTCTGAAAAAACTGCTAAAAAAGGAAATTGAGTATAGTTAATAACAATCAAATAATTAACAATCAAAATTAAAAACATTAATAAATAAGTAAAATAATTTTTAAAACGATGATGATAAATTACAAAAAATAAACCTAATAAAGCTACAATAACAATGATCAAATTGACATTGTGATAATAAAGATATACTAAATCAAAAATATTAATATATTTTGGCCAAAAAATATTATTAGGTGCTAAACTAATTAATAGATTATTGTTAGTTATTTGATCTATTTTAGAAAAATCTAACTTATATAACAAATTATAAAACCAAAAAGCCAAAGGTAATATAAAACAGGATAAAAAAGCCATTCCCCAAAAAAAGATACTTTTTATCAAACCTAAAATTAAATTTTTGCCTCTAACTTTATGAAAAAACCAAGTTAAAAAAACAAATAAAAGAATTGGTAAACCGCTTAAAGGATGGATAAAACAAGTGGCAATGGATAACAAAATCAAGGGCCAAAAATTATCTAAATGATAATTAATAAAAGAAACTGATAAAAAAACTATAATTAGAGCAAAAATATTTGCTAAAGATTGCGGAGTGGTATAAGTAAAATTAGCAAAAGGAATTAATAAAAATAAAAAAGTAGCAATAGCAATAATATTATTTTTAATGTCTAAATTATCTTTAATGCTTTGGAAAATAACTATTGGCAAAAAAATAGCCGCCATTAAAGGCACTAATAAACGATCAAAAAATTCTATGCTTTGAGCAAAAATCTTAGACAAAATTACAACTAAAGAATACTGTCCTAAATAATAAAATGGTTTCGGACTGAAAGTTCCTGTTTGAAAAATTAATTTTTCAGAAGCTTGATGTAAATAAGGATCATAACCAAAACCTAATTTATAAATTAAAATTATAATCCCAAAAGAAAATAAATAATGCAGAGATATTAGAAGAGTAATATATTTTTTTTTACTAAAAAACAAAATTACCAATAATAAAAAAGTGCTCAGTCCATACAAAATAAAAAAATTAGCAGACAATACCGTCCAAGGAGAACTAATACTTATAGAAACAGATTTAGATAAAAGATATTGATATTGTTTATAAATTAAA
>JAIOTH010000032.1 GCA_021106915.1 bacterium
GATGATATTTTTGAAGAAACTAATATAGTTGATGATAATCAAGCTCATCGAGCTGAGCTCGATCAGTTGAATGAAAATAATACAGTAGAAGAGATTGAAAAAAATGATATAGAAAATAAGAATCAAGAATCAGGAAATAGTAGAGATGTAGTATTGCCAAGTTTATATAAAGATGAAAACCAAGTTGATCAATTTGATGAAAAAGATGCTAGTGTTTTGTCTTTAAAAGAACTTAACTTAGAATCAGAAATAAAAGCAAGTCTTATTATTGATAAGCCAGAGACTAAGAATGATAATATTGTCAGAGCAAAGGCTTATCTAAATGAAGATGTTGTTTCAGCAGAAGTTAGTTTTAATAATAATAAGATTCAATTGAACCAAAATGTTAATAATGACAATCTTTGGACTGGAAGTATGATTATTTCTAATAATGAACGAGAAGATATTTTAAGCCCAATTATTTTGGCTAATATTAAAACCGTAGATAGGTCAGGAAATATTGATTTATTTGATATTGATTGGAAAAATATTAAGCCTTTAAAAACTTCTATTATAGATCAATATTTATTTTTAAAATCATATTCATCTAAGTATATTCAACCTTTATTGAGTTTAAGTACTATCTATTATCAAATTTTATTAATAATAACTTGTTTAGCCTTTTTCTTAAATATTTTTATAAAAATTAAAAAACAAAATTTTCAAGTAATATTTTCGTCAGCAGGATTTATCGTTCTATTAACTATATTACTTGTCATTTAATTTTTATAAGAGTATAATAACAATATAATGTAAAGTAAGTTATAAAATAAAAATAAAAGAGTATTTATTTGACATATTTTGTTGAATATGCTATATTAATATATTATTAAAAATTAATTTATAATAATTTAAATTATATGAAAAAAGTAAAAATGATGGACGTCAAACCAATTATTAAAAATAAGAGTAAATCTAATTTTTCTTATTCATTGGTTTCTTTAACTTTAATTTTAAGTATTTTAGTAATGCCTTATGCTGGTTATGCTGTTTCTTCAAAAGAATTAGCATCAAGCGTTAAAGTTACTTCTGAGGCTAAAGTAAAAGTTCCAACTTCTATTTCACAGCCAGTTGTTATTTCTGCTTCTCGTGTAGCTCCAGCTCCAGCAAATACGGTTGATGCTTTAGATGATAGTTATTCTGCTAGTAAAAATATTATATTAGAAGTTAATATATCAGAAGGAGTATTAAAAAATGATCATAGTAAAGAAGTTAGTGCTTCAATAGAAGCAGAACGAACTGAATTGATTGCTGAATTAATTACCCCTCCAACAATTGGAACTATTATAGATTTTAATAAAAATGGTTCATTTGTGTATGAGCCAGAAATAGATTTTATTGGAGAAATTTTTTTTAAATATAAAGCAAGTAATAAAAGTGATTCTGATATAGCAGAAGTTGTAATCAGTATTACTAATGATGTTCCAATAGCAAATGCAGATGAATATGAAGTAGATGTGAATGAATATTTAAAAAAGAGCGTTTTGAATAATGACGAAGATTTGAATGGTGATGAGTTAGAAGCTATTTATCTTAAACCTTTAAATTCAAAACCAGCTCCTCATAGTGAAATTCATGCTTATCCAGTTGAAGAAAAATTTCCAATTAAATTAAGATATGGAATTTTAGTTGAATTTAATTCAAAGGGTACTTTTATTTATGAAGCAGGTAGTAAGGAAGGTATAGATACATTTATTTATAAAGTCAATGATGGTAGTGATGATTCAGAGGAAGTTGAAGTTGTGATTAATGTTAAAGAAATTATACCAACTCCCCCAGTAAATAATATTCCAATAGCAGACGCCGGAGCAGATCAAACAGTTGATGAAGGCGTTATAGTGACATTAGATGGATCAGTTTCCAGTGATGCTGATGCAGACACTTTAACTTACCTATGGACAGCTCCAGAAGGAATTGTTTTAAGTGATTCTACGGCAGTAAATCCAACTTTTACAGCACCAGAAGTTTCTGTAAATATTTCTTATACTTTTACTTTAATTGTTAATGATTCTAAAGATGATTCAGATTCAGATTCAGTAATTATTACAGTTAATAATGTTGTATCAGGTTGTACTGACGCAAGCGCTAATAATTATAACTCAGAAGCAACAGTAGATGATAGCAGTTGTACTTATCCTTCTAGTGGCATTCCTGGTCCTAGTGGAAGTTGTAATCCAAGTAGCGTGAGTAATGGTACAGTGACATCTTACCCTTCTTGTGTTATTACTTGTAATACTGGGTATGTTTTAGATAGTAATCAATGTATAGTAGATGAAAGTGATATTGAAGAAGAAGGTGAAGTTTTAGGTGAAAAAATATATGGTGCCTATACTTATGAAGATGGGACTTTAATTAGGTGTTCAAATCATAGAATTTATGTTATTGAAAATGGAAATAAAAAATATATTTCTGGTTTAAAAGAATTAGCTGATGATTATTATGGTAAAGAAATTTTAAATGTTAGTTGTGATGTAGTTGCTTCATTTCCAGAAGTATTAGGTCATAATACTAAAAATAATCAATGTATTGTTAATTTTAAACCGCAAGAAGGTGATTTATTTAGAGGTTCAAATATGAGAATTTATGTCTGGATAGATGGAGTAGCAAAGTATATTTCTTCTTTACAAGAATTAGCTGATAATTATTTTGGTGTAGATATAATTAATACTTGCGACTAAGTTTTAAAAAATATTAAAATTAGATATTTAAAAATCCTCCGTTAGTACGGAGGATTTTTTGATCTCGAAGGTTAAAGTTATCCACATAATAGAGTGCTTGACCCCGTATGACGGGGTTGAAAGAAATAGCTTTGTGGTGTATACTTTAGTTAAAGTGGTTTAAAGTGGTGAGAGGTGGGGATAACTTAGAATAATTTAAACTATTAAATTTATTAAAAAATTAGTAATAATTAATTTTAATTAGAAATTTAAAATTTGATTTTCAATTGAAATTAGTCATTAGTAATTAGTAATTAGGATTTAATTATTATGTTTATTGGTGAATATAATCACAGTATTGATGAAAAAGGTAGGTTAGCAATACCTACTAAATTTCGTTTGGATTTCAAAAATGGGGCAGTTGTCACCAAAGGTTTAGATAATTGTCTTTTTCTTTTTACTAAAAAATCTTGGAATGAATTAGCTAATAAACTTTCTAAATTACCTA
>JAIOTH010000162.1 GCA_021106915.1 bacterium
CAGATTGTAAAATCGATTCTGATGGTTTACATTGTCTGCCAATTGATCATTCGGGGTAGAAAATAAGTAAAGAAACCTACAATATTTTGAATTGTAGGTTTTATTATTTGTATTATTAGTATAGAATTAATATATTAATCGAGCTGAGCTTGATTAGTATCATTAGTATATTAGTCGAGCTGAGCTCGATTAGTATCATTTTATTCGTATCATTAGTATCTATGTCTAAGATTAAAACAATTTATGCTTGTTCTAAATGCGGAGCCCAAACTCCTAAATGGGAAGGGCGTTGTTCAGAGTGTGGTGGCTGGGGGACTTTAGAAAAAGAAACTGTTTCTGACTCAGAGAGACAAGAGAAACAAAATCAGCTTCAAGATTTGAAAGTTGATTTTATTGATTTAGCTAAAATTAAGAAAAGTGACCCCCAAAGATTGAAAACTGGTTTAGATGCTTTTAATATTGCTATTAATGGTGGAATTGTGCGAGCTTCCTTAGTTTTAATTGGCGGTAATCCCGGAATTGGTAAATCCACTTTAATTTCTCAAATAGTTTCGAAAAATTTTAAAACTCTTTATGTTTCTGGAGAGGAAACTGCTTCTTCAGTTAAATCCCGGATGGATCGATTAGGCGTTGAGTTTGGAGATTTGAAGTTTCTAGCAGAAAATAATTTAGAAAAAATATTAGCGGGAGCCATGAAGGCTAAATCAGATTTATTAATCATAGATTCTATTCAAACAGTTTATACTTCTGAGATTAATTCGGATGCTGGTGGAGTTTCTCAAGTGCGAGCTTGTACTGTGAAATTAATGGAAATTGCTCGGAAGTTAGATATGGCAATTTTAATAGCTAGTCATGTGAATAAGGCTGGGGATTTAGCAGGACCGAAAGCTTTAGAACATTTAGTGGATTGTGTTATTTCTTTAGAAGGGGACAGGTTGAATCGATATCGGATGTTGCGAGTTATTAAAAATCGTTATGGCTCCACAGATAATTCTGAGGTTTTAGAAATGACGAGTAAGGGTTTTAAAAAAGTGCTTAATCCTTCCAATATTTATCTTTCTAATTCTAATATTGATAAAGGAACTGTGATTACTTCTATTATGGATGGTAGCCAGGTTTTAATGTTAGAACTTCAAGCTTTAGTGAATAAAACTAATTTTGGTTATCCGAAAAGGACTACTTCTGGTTTTGATCAAAAGCGTTTAGAATTATTATTAGCAGTTTTATCTAAAAAAGCTAGTTTAAAGTTAGGAGCTTATGATGTTTATATTAATTTGACTGGCGGTTTTCAGGTTAAAGATCGTTCTTTAGATTTGGCAGTTTGTTTAGCAATTATGTCAGCCTACCATAATAAAGTAGTTAAATCAGATACAATTGTTTTTGGAGAAGTTGGTTTAAGTGGTGAGATTCGTTCCATACCCAAAACTAGAGAGAGAATCAAAGAAGCTCTAGCTTTAGGTTTTAAAAATATTATTATTCCGAAGTTTAGTAAAAAAATAGTTATCAAAGAAGTAAACTTAATTGAGGTAGAGAAGATTAAGGATTTATCCACACACCTTTTTTGAGGTGTGGGGATTTAGAGAAATATTTGAAATAAATAATTAATAATATTATGTTTTGGACTATCATAACTTATATATCAGTTTTAATATTGGTAGTTTTAATACTTTTTGATATTTTGGGAATTAGAAAGAAAAATCTTACAAATCAAAATTATATTGGTATTGGTTTGATATTATTTATCATCGTTTGGCCACAAATACAAAAAGGAGGAGCTTTAGGATTTAGTTTTGAAAAGCGTATTGAGGATGTAGAGAATAAAGTTATTAAAATAGAGGGGAATTTGGAAGATATTTTTAGTATATATGAAACAGAAGTTTTTGAGTTTGAAAAGTTAGACAATGAAGATATTCTTAATCTTTATACAAAAGATGATATGTATTATTTAGATGTTAAATTAAATAATAATCCAATTCATAATTCTATTAATTTATGGTTTTTTAATGATTTTGTTGGTCCAGATGGTTATGAAATTAATGATGATATCATCACCATAGAACTTGGTAAAAATTGGGATAGGGAGTTTATTAACATTTATAAAAATGATTTTAAAAATCTTGTTGTTGTTCAGTATATAATAGATTAAGTATTGATTTCTATTTTAAAAGTGTTAATATAGATAATCCTTTGTATTTAGATAGTTTATTTAGTATAATAAAAATATGATGAATAATATATATAATAAAATTTTTAGAGTATTCGTACCAGCCAAATCAGCTTTAGAAATTAAGAATAAGTATAATATTCCTAGTGAACTAAGCATGAAAATTCGTTTTACCGAAAATGGATATTTTGTTTTAACCTGTAATGAATTACCAGGTTTAATTACAGAAGCTAAAAATGGTAAAGAACTTATTCGTATGTTTAATGACGCGGTTCTTAGTTATTTTGATGTTCCTAAATTAGAAGGAGATATAGTATTTAATAAATTAGACATAGACGGACACGGTACTTTTCTGATAAGTGATGATAGTCGGGTAGCTCAGTTAGCATAAATTTATGAAAAAAGTAGATTTCAATAGAAAACAATGCATTAAGTCTTTAAAAAAGTTAGGTTTTGTAAAGAAAAATACTAGACGGAGTAAACATGATAAATTTGTTGCTCCGAGAGATTTGTTACAAAGCAGACAAGAGAATTAGCCTCCTTTTATTATGGTTCCGAGAGGCAGGAAAATACATTGTCAGTTAGAAATTAGAAAAGAAATTTGGGCATTTGGTGGAGATGAATTAGTTAAAGAGTTTTTAGATAACATGAAATAATTACTCCAAATGTACATCTTTAGATATTTGATCTATTTTATCCTTCAATAAAGGATATTTTTTTAATTCTGGATCTTGATTGAAGATTTTTTCTACCCAGTTTCTAACTTTTTGATTTAGTTTTAAGTCGGAAAGATCGGCAATTTTAATTTGGCTTAAAAATCCTGATTGAGTGGTGCCATAGATATCGCCACTACCTCTAGATTTTAAATCTGCTTCCGCTAATTTAAAACCATCAGTAGTTTTAGTTAAAATATCCAACCTTTGTTTAGTTTTAGGATTGGAATTTTCCGTAAAGAGAAAGCAAAATGATTGATGTTCGCCTCGGCCGACTCGGCCTCTAAATTGATGTAAAGAAGCTAAACCAAAACGATCAGCCCCTTCAATCATCATAATAGTAGCATTAGGATAATCAACTCCGACCTCAATTACCGAAGTAGAAACCAAAATTTTTATTTTATTGTTTGCAAAATCATCTAAAACTCGTTTTTTTTCATTTTCTTTTAATTTTCCATGTAATAATCCGATTTCCAAATTAGGAAATACTTCATTATTTAATTTTTCATATTCTTGAGTGACAGATTTAACACCTAATTTGTCGGACTCATTAATTAAGGGGCAGACTACAAAGATTTGATGACCTTTTTGAATATGATTGTAAATAAATTCATAAGCTTTAGTTCTATTCTGAGGTTCTACTATTCTAGTAATAATTTCTTTTCGACCCAGAGGTTTTTCTTTAATCTGAGAAATGTCTAAATCGCCATAAATACTTAAAGCTAAACTTCGAGGAATTGGTGTAGCAGTCATTGATAAAAAGTGGGGTGATTTTTTAGCTTTAGATTTTTCTAATAGATTATGTCTTTGATTCACACCAAAACGATGTTGTTCATCAACGATTATTAAGCCTAGATTTTTAAATTTAATATCTTTATTAATAATGGAGTGAGTGCCAATAATAAAATCTATTTTGCCAGCATTAATTTTTTCAATAATTTTCTTTTTATCTAGTGTTTCGGCAATTTTTTTAGAACCATTATAAATTTGACGATCTTTGTTAGTAAAAAGAGCAATAGTAATATTTTTCTTGACTAGGTATTGAATAATATTTTCAAAATGTTGTTGAGCTAGAATTTGAGTGGGAACCATTAAAGCAACCTGATATTTGTTTAAAATTGTATTATAAGCTGATATTAAAGCGACAATGGTTTTTCCAGAACCAACATCTCCTTCCAAGAGTCTATTCATGGGAATTTTTTTCTCCAGGTCTTGGAGAATTTGCCAAGTAGTTTTTCGTTGATCATTAGTTAATTTAAAGGGTAATGATTGAACAAATTTTTTGATTTGTTTTTCGTGAAATTCAATCTGCAGAGCTTTATTTTTTTGATTGTCTCTTTTAATAGATTTAGCTAGAGAAATTAAAGTAAAGATTTCATTAAAAGCAATTCTTTCTTTAGCTTCTTTAAGTTTTTTTTGGTTGTCAGGAAAATGAATCTGTCGCAAAGCTTCATTTAAAATTAATAGCTTTTCATTTTTTAATATTTTTTTTGGTAGCCATTCTTCTAAAAGATAAGTAGTGGGTAAACTGGCTTTTATTAAATATCTAATTTGTTTTTGGGTTAATCTTTCTGTGCTGGGATAAATTGGAATAATTCGAGCAGTATTAGTGGTTCGAAGGTTTTTACCTTCGTAAGAGTTAATTTTTTCATAATTAGGACTAACAAAAGAATAACCTAATAAAGTTTTTTTGATTTTTCCAGAAATAAACATTTTATCACCAACTTGAATATTTTTAGTGATAAATGCTTGGTTAAACCAAACAATATTTACCTGACCGGTTTCATCTTCCAAAAGAGCTTCGGTAATGTTCATTCGGCGAGTTTTGGCTCGTTTATTATTAATTAAAATTATTCGACCTTGGACAGTAGTAGTTTCATCATTTTGTAAATTTTTTATTTTTTTAATTTGAGAATAATCATCATAACGAAAGGGATAATAAAAAAGAATATCTTTTACCGTGTTTAGTTCAAGTTTTTGTAGTTTTTTGTAAATACTAGCTCCAATACCGTAAATTTGATTTAGTTTTGTATTTAAATCCATAATTTAATTTTAACAGTAAGCTTGAAGATTGCCAACCTCGAAGGTCGATTTTTTCTTGTTTTAGGCGTTTAAATTTAGTATACTTATAGTAAGTTTATATAGTAAATTTAATGAAAAGTTATTTTTTCATGTTTAATTAATAAATAATAAAATTATGACAATGAAAAGAATTTTAGGGTTAATTTTTATTATAGTGGCTGGGTTATCATATTTTTTGACTGATTGGTCATGGTGGATTGCATTAATTATTCTAGTAGTCGGTATAATAATGTTATTTTGTAGATGTGATAAATGTCGTATGAAAAAAGTTGAAACACCACAAGAGGAGTCTCAATCAGAAGCACCAATTACAGACACAGTTAAAGAAGAAGTTTCTTCTACTCCAGAAGTATCAGAGGAACCTAAAATTATGGAAGATTTCAAGGAAGAAGAAAAAGTAGTGTCAGAAAATAAGGAATCATCTAATCCAGTAGAGCCAGTTGATTCAGCTTTAGATGATACAGAAGAAGTTTCTGATGAAAATCAAGTTTGATTAATAAAAAAAAGTATAGCAAAAATATAATTTTAAAAGCTCTAAATTGTTTATTTGGAGCTTTTTGTTTTCAATATAAATTGTTATAATATAGAAAAGGTTATAAATAATAAAAATATAGGGATTTAAATTTAAATGTTTGATGATTTGGATAAAAAAATTAAGTCTAGCCAGGCTCAAGTTGAAGATTCTAAAAATTCAGTAATTTTAGAAACAAATAAGGAAAATAATTCTGTGCCAGAAAAAAAGGTACAGAATTTAAGTACTCTAAAAAATGAGGAACAAAATTTATCAGTTCCAGATTTAGAAATTGATATTAAATCATCTCCAAATTTAGTAAAAAATGAAACTTATCAAGATAAAATAAAAGATTTTCAAAATTCTACAAATTTAGACAGGACCTCCTCCAAAGAGGTAGGCCAGCCCAAATCAAATTATGAAAAAGAGCCAAAAAATAAAAGGAATAAGAATTTTTTTATTTTTTTAGCAGTTTTTTTAATTATTATTATTTCAGGGGCTTATTTTTATTACGCTAAGGGAGAAGCTTTATTTTTAGCTAGTAAAATGGAATGGCCAGCTAATAATAGAATTAGTGATAGCCAAAGTTCGGAATTTTATTTAAGTTTATCTATTAAAGATTTGGAATCAAGGGGTAAGGGCTTATCTTCTCCTTTTTTAAATTTAGAAAAAGGATTAGAGTTAGAATTAGAATTAAATTCTAGTCAATTATTTCCTTATTCTAAGAGTTTTTTGATGATTAATTTAGAAAATCCTTTAGTAGTGAAATTAGATACGGAAATTATTAAAAATGATCAAGATATTTATATTAAGATTCCGTCTAAATCACAGCTTGATGTTTTAAATTTACCATTTTTTCAAATGTTGCAAATTGACGATTCGGCTTGGATAACATTGAATGCTGAAAAAATAGATAATGGAAAATATAGTCCAGAGTTGGGTATACAAAGTTTAGGCATGATAGAAAATTTAAATATGAAAAAAAAGTTAGAGGAAATGGAATACAAATTTAATGGTTTGTTTGATGATGTTAAAAAAGAAAATATATTTTCTATAATTGATATTCATGAAAGTAAGGAAATAGCTAATGAAAAAATAAAAGCTCTTAAATTAGTTATAAAAAATAATAATAAGGCGGAAAAATTTTATGAGCTCTATGAACGATATTTTGATTCAAATGATTCTAATTTTCCAGATTTATTAGCTGATGATGATCAAGAAAAATTAGTGAAATTTTTAGAAAATTTAGAATTAATTGTATGGGTTAATAAGAACACCCATCAAATTCAAGGATTTGATGTTTATTTTAAGGATTATAAAATGGAAGGTCCAAATAGTTCTTTTAATTTAGATTTAGTTTTGAACTTTTTAGCTTATAATATTGATGAAATAGAAATTGATATTCCTCAAAATACGATAGAATTGGAAGATTTTATGCTTAATTTATTCAAGAAGGCTAGTTCAACAGAAAATTTAAATATAGACATAGATAATCAAGGGATGGATATAGATAATGATGAATTCATGATCCTAGAAAAGGAGCAAATAATAGAGGAGAAAGATTCGGATGGTGATGGTCTTTCAGATCAATTAGAGAAGTTATTTGGTTTAGATCCTTTAAATAATGATAGTGATGGAGATGGATACTTAGATGGTGAGGAGATAGAAAATGGTTATAATCCTCTAGGGGAAGGAAAACTAGATTCTCAAGAATTACAAAAATATTTTAATATAAAATAATATAAAATTTATGAAAAGACTAATTCAGTTATTTATCGTGATATTGTTTTCGAATTTATTATTGCCTAGTCTAGCTTTGGCAGATGGTGCTTTAATTCCGCCACCAGGTAGGCACATTTATGAAACAGATCAAAATGCGGTCATCTTTTATGAAGATGGTGTAGAAACATTAATAGTTTCCACTAAATTTAGAGGAGATGCTGAAGATTTTGCTTGGATTATTCCTACCCCTAATAAACCAGAAGTAGAGAAATCAACTGTGGAATTGTTTAAGTCATTGGCTGAAATGACTAAAGTTCAGAATTTAAGTAGACCTACCAATGCTTTAAAAGGTATAGGATATGGGTATAATGAAGATGCAATACAGCGAGTAGAAGTAATAGAAACTAAAAAAATAGCTTATTATGATATAAGCGTTTTACGAGCTGGCGATGAAAATGCTCTTAATGAGTGGTTAAATGAGCATGGATATCAATTTCCAGATTCAGGAAATTATATTCTTAAAGATTATATTGATAATGATTGGTATTTTACAGCTATAAAAATAAGTGGTGAATATTTATCTAATAATTTGAATCAATCAACTAGAAATGGTGATTTAATACCTCTTAGTTTACAATTTAAGAGCGATAAAATTGTTTTTCCTTTAAAAATTTCATCCATTGATTATTATTATGAAGGTGAGGATAAGAAATTAGAACCCTATGTGGAAAGATATCAACCCGTATATGATTTTTTAGTTAGTCGTAGCTATCAAGGTAGTTTATTGCCAACGCAATGGATAGATAAAAATACGGAAATAATTAAAGTAGTTACTGGTTTGGATAATAAATTATTTGAAGATATTAGAAAAGATAGAAGTTATTCAGAAAGTGTGGCTTCGGTTACAGATTTTATTACAGAGAAAGAATATAGTGATGTAATAATTAGTTATCAAATTAGATTGAAAAATTATCAAGATCAAGGCGGTTCTTATCCTAATCTTTCAGTTATTAAAAGTGCATATTTTCCGGAGATTAATCAGGATTTGAAAAAGTTACATAGTTTGAGTTCGAGTAATTATAAGGCCCGTAATAATCCTTATATTAAATTATTAGTGTATATTATTGCTGATCAGGTTTATGATTATTCTAATTTTAGTGTTTTATATGCTGATTTTATTAAAAAAGATAAAATACAGGATTTAGCTACAAAGGATAATGGAGAGTCTTGGATAAATCCAGATAAGGATAAATATGTCTTAACTAAGCTTTATAGAAATATGCGTCAATCAGAAATGTCTAATGATTTGTATTTTAAAGAGTCGGATATTACCTTGGAAGACATTGGAGATAGAAGTTTAACAGGTTTTTATGTTTTTATAATTTTTACTTGTATTATAACTTTTGGACTTATTGCCATTTTGATATATTTTTATAAAAAATAAATTAAAAATTAATTAATAAATAAACAAAAATATGGAAAATGATAAAATCATTGAGGAGCAGGATATTTTAAAACAAACAGTGAATACAGATCAGGAAAGAGATATTAAGCCATCTAAAAATAGAATATCAATTTTGGGTATTATATTTACTATTATTATGGCTATTATTTTAGTTGTTTTAGGGGAAAGAATTCTTTTTGATTTAAATAAAACTATTAATCCTTCTGTAGAAAAGATACAAGGAGCTAATGCAACAAAACAATTAAGTGGAAGTTCTCGTGTTAGTATGGGGTCTAGTTTATATTCAGAGAAAAGTATTTTATCTCAAAATACTGTTTATTATAAAAGAGATCAACAAAATAAATATTTAAATTATAAGATTTTAATTCATGCTGGGTTTATAATTCCAATTTTTTTATTATCTTTTTTGTCTTTTTATTTTATTAATCTTAAGAAAAAGAATAGTAATTTAAGGGTGGTAAGTTATGGTTATTTAATGTTTTCTATTTGGATGATTGTACATTTACTTATTGAATTAATTAAATTAGCTTATCGAGAATTTCCGGGATTTGCCTTATATCTTTTGTTAATTTTATTAGCTGTTATTTTTACTATGGGAGCTATTTTTATCCAAAAAAATATTGCTAAACAAGATTAAGGAGTTAATAAATAATTTAAAATTATGTATATTATAAAGAAAGTTGATATAAAATCATTTGCTAAAATTAGTTCTTTGGTTTGTACGGTTTTTGCTTTATTACCTTGGTTATTTGTAGGTGTAGTTTGGTTTTTTGAATCCCGTTTTTTAAGATATATGAGTGGAAGTTATAATACTAGTCGTGGTTTTACTAGGTTTATATTGCCATTAATTATTTGGTTTATTGTTCCTTTTGTTATTGCTTTACTTTGTTTTTTATTGGGATTGTTATTCGCTTGGTTGTATAATGTTTTTATTGTTGACCGAGTAGGGGGACTTAAAGTTGATATTGTTTTAGAAAAGGATAAACAAGAATAATAGAGTATTTATCAATTTTTATGAAATTACAAAAAATAAATTTTTTTATTCTGGTAATCATTATTATATTCTTAAGTGCCTGTAGTGATCATATTGGGTATAATTGTGATGAATCAAAAAAGGAAATATGGGCATTAATAAAATCTAAAAATTATTGCAATACTGATTCTGATTGTAAAATCAATTTTGAACCCTGTCCTTTCGGCTGTGGTTTTTTAGTAAATAAAGATGCTGATTTAAGTGATATGAAGAATGAAATTAAGATTTATAGAAAAAAATGTCTTTCGTGTAAGGACGATTGTCGATTACTACCAGACCAAGAGAATATTAAATGTATAAATAGTAAATGCGCAGTTAAAATAAATGAAGAGACTATTAATAAGCCTAGTAAGCGAGAAATTAAAGAATGTTTAAGTAAAATAATAGATACTGGCTTAAGTCATATAGATTTTTGTTATCAAGATTGTTGTTATATGGAAGGAAAAGCTAAAAAAGAATGTGAAGACGAATGTTATTCAATGGATTAAAATATTAAATTAAATAAAGTTTTTTTGCTTAGTGAATGTATGTTGGATCAAGAAAAAATTAGTTATGTAAAATAGAAATTTAACAATCTAATCAACAATATTATGAATAAGACAAAATATAAGTATATAATTATTACATTTATATTTTTTTGTTTTCTTTTTCTAACAACAGGATGTTCACAAAACAAATTTTTAAATACACATAATAATATGAAGAATCAAATTGATAATAAGATCAAAAGTAATGATGTTCAAAATACTAATAAAGGTACGAGTTGGAAATCCTTGAATGAAAAAGAAATTTTAACAGGTTTAGATAAAATTGATTTATTGAAAATATATCGTATTAATACTGAAGGAGTAACATGGAAAGATAAAGATAAGCATATTTTTATAAAAGAATATTCTGTTAATACGCTAGAGGGCAAGAAAATAATAAATAAACTTAAATTTTTTTTAAAAAATTCTGACACATATAAAGGAAAAGAATGTAGCTGCGAAGGGTTCCCAGTCTATCGGTTTTCTGGTGGAGAACTTGATATATATATTACGAATTATGAATTTATGTGGATAGAAAAAAATGGAGAAAGGCTTAAAGATGGATGGCAACATGAAAAACCGGAAGTAATAAAAGAACTAAATCAATTATTATCATTAATGGAACTGAAGCTTTAGTAAAAAAATAGTATTAGCTATTTTTATAATTAAATAAAACATTATGAAAAAACAAAATATTCTATATCTAAGTCTAGGTATCATATTTTTGA
>JAIOTH010000037.1 GCA_021106915.1 bacterium
CCTGAATTATTCGCTGTCTTTCGAATTCTGATTTTTTTCTATGGGGAAACCGGAGAGAATGTACTATAATATCAATTCCCATCTTATCAAGTGTAACAACATCATTGTTAGCAAAAATTTCTCTAGATGCAGGAAATTGCATTGTTACAAACCAGACTTTCATTTTTTCTCCAACCTGATCAGGTTTTCCATAAAATTTAATTTATTTTTCTCAATCAATGCTGAATCAATATATTTTTTTGATTCATCGTGTGTAACAATAACATCTTTCATTTTATAACAGAAATTCAATATTTTATCAATATTCTCAATAACATTATTCTCCGAATTAGGTAGCTGCAAAATCCAACTTGGTTTTGGTTTATTAATAAAAGCAGAATCTGTATAATATATAATACTTGGTAAACCATATGCAAGATACTCTCGTATTTTAAGAGGGCATGCTTCTTTCATTTTTTTTCTGTAAAGCGATGTCGGTCCAATACCTATATCACAATTAATTATTACATTTTCATACTCATGCCTTTTTAAAAAACCGTAAAATATAACATTCTCTGGTCGTTCAATAACCTCTGGCAATATCCCTACAATGTGGAATTCAAGATCATTTGTAGTTTGCTTGGCTAAATTAATAATTTTATCTATACCAGTCCAGGGTTGATTGAAATCACCAATAAAAAACAATCGTGTTTTATAATATTTATTGGGGGTTTTAGCTATCTTATATTTGGTTAAATCAATGCTATTAGGAGATACATAAATATTTTTGTTTTTTTTTGTTATATAGGGTAATTCAGCAATTTCATGTGTAACACAAATGACAGCACGAGCTTTTTTTAATAATAGATTCTTTGTAATTAAATAATATTTATAGCGAATCAAATTGAAAAAGTTTTGCTTTGACTCAAGCTTTAACTCTTGTAACTCATTCGAATTATATTCAATAATTGTTTTGTACTTCTTTACAATTCTATATAAAAATGGTTTATATATTTCTGACCTCAAATATATAATATCAGGACAAAACTCTTTAATATCTTTCAATAATGTTTTGTTACCAAACCAAGAATCAGTACGAAAGTAATATGTAAAGTCCTCTGGTATATCCAATTTAAGGAACTCTTTCTTAAGTACCACTTGAGCTATTTTGACTTTATGCCCAAATTTCTTCCAGGTATTTGTCTGAAAACTTATTTTTTCCATCACTCCTGCATGTATGATTGGATCAAGTGTACTTAAATATATTATTTTCATTTAGCTTTATTTTTCTTTAATCGATTTAATATATAATTTTTCCAATTGCAACAAATTCTGTTCCAGATTCTGATATCTTTTGACCCATGTTCTATTTTGAATAGTTACTTTTTTTATTTTTTCTTTTTGATTAATAATGGAAATGATCTCTTCTGCAAGTTCATTTGCATCTTTAGTATTAAACAGGCTTCCATTTATACCATGAGTAATCACATTTCGGTTAGCTACTATATCTGTAACTATCGGATATAACTTAGCAGCAAAAGCCTCGAGGATGCAAATGGAAAGTCCATCTGAAAGAGAACATGAAACATATACATCTGCATCTAAAAGGTAATTATATAATTCAGCCTGTGGAACTAAAGGAATGATTTCAATATTCTTTAATTCTAATCTCTTCACAAAATAGAGATATTTCTTAAATAATTTTCCTCCAGTTATCATTTTTATCTTTACATTTATTTTTTTATCCTGAAGTATTTTTGCAGCTTTTATCAATGTTTCATTATCATAGATTTCTTTAGCACTTCTTGTTGAAATTACAGTAAAAGTACTATGTTTTTTTGATTTATTATTTAAAATATTTAGTGCTTTTTTAGATATTCCATATTGAAATTCTCCAATCTTATTCCTTGGAATATCATAATCATTCACAATTTCATATGTGATATGTTTCGCTACAGTATGAATATATATTGCTTCAAATAATATTTGATGCATCTTTTTTTTTAAATATTTTGATTTTTTAGGAGATATTAATATATCTGTACCCCAGCTAGACACTAAATAAGGTCGGAAATTTGAATGTAACGCAATGATGCCATTTTCCATTGCTGAATGAGCATGTAATAAATCAGGGTTATTTTTTTTTATTATTTTAAAATATCCTTCTAACTGTAAATATTTAAATTTAAAAAAATAATAAATTGGTAAAGGAAATCTGGCAATAATATGATAAAATATTTTATTAATAATTAATTTTATTTTATTATTATTTGAAATCAAAAATAAGTAGTTAACCCCATGAATTTTATTAAAAGGTTCAATTTCACTTAACGAATATATCTTATATCCTTTACTTACAAAAAACTCAGCGAGAATAAAACAATGTGGGGAATCCATATTCCCTAGATAAAGAATTTTCAAAAACCTCTCCTTATTTATCATAAAACATTTTTTTTGCAGTTGAATTAAATCTTCCTTTCACATGTTTCTTTATTGTAAATAATTTTCTTATATTCCTTATTCCTCTTTTCCCATAATAGTCTATTTTGTTTGAAACAACTTCAATTAAATTACCTTCTTTCCAGATACGATCTTTTTCATTTTTTAGCTCAAGATAGATATCGGGAATATTATCCCAAAATGGATAATAATAAATCTCTTCCAAATTATAATACTTGAATCTATTCCTATCATAAAATTTATCTATTAATAAATTAACATTCTCATTAGGGTCGAACTGTATATCATATAACTCTTCCGA
>JAIOTH010000093.1 GCA_021106915.1 bacterium
AACTAATACCACTATTATAGTCGTTTCAAGTATTAATAATATTGTAACCTTTAATCCTGAAAATTTATATACTGATGACCACAATAATTTAGTAGAAGCTGTAAAAGTTGAGAATAACAATACAGAAGCTATGGAAAATTGTATGGTAATTATTGAAAATGATGTCAAAACGGAGCGGTCGATATCTAAAATCCCCTCCTCCGACAATAACATGGTTTACAATAATATTGGAATCACTTCTGTGAGTGCGGGTGCGCTCGGAATCCCCTCCCACTTTGAAGATACTGCTATTACTAATGAAAATACCGGAAAATATCTACTTTTAGGATAACTCCCAGGCGGAGCAATTCCTAAACAATATCTTGAGAGGATCATCTATGATGATTCTCTTTTTTTTATTATGAATTATTCCTATCCAAATCCCATTTTAAATAATTATTTTGAATATATTCACGAACAATTTCCGATAATGGATATCGTTCCGTAGATGCAGGTTTAAAACCCGCATCTACGGAATGATATCAATGTTCACTGCCAAAAAACAATATCTTTAATTAATTCTTCCTGACAAGCTTTATTAATTTCCTCAATCAATTTTTTTTTAGCTAAACCCAAAGCATTAGCCGCCGTAGCAGAACTACAACGAATATGTAAATTTTTTTCTTTAACATACTTGGGCTCCACTAAACGCCCCACTTCCTTTCCCCAAACTTGCTCAATAATCTTTTGAGACTCAACTAAAACATTTGTCGCCTCTATCTGAGGCTTAATTTTATTTCGAGCTAAACTTTGTGGCAAAAGATTTTTTAAATCTATAAAAGACATAGTGTTGAATATTTAATTTCTAATTTCAAATTTCAATTGAATATCTAATTTTAAATTTTAATTCAACCTCTCCCTGTCCTTACGGACATCCCTCTCCCTGCCTGCCGGTAGGCAAGCTAGGCAGGAGAGGGAATCTCATTTAAACATGCTTGTTCTAAGAGGAGTTGGGGTGAGGTTAAGCTTTAAAAGGACATATTCCCTTAAAATCACAATATTTGCAAATAAAATCATTAGGCTGAGCTGTAAAATCACAGGAATTAATTTTCTGGATGGTATCAATAAGTTTATCAGTGACTCTAGTCAAATCTTTTTGATTACCCAAAAAATCTACTTCTGTATTATCATTTAAATAATAAAATTTCAAATTTTTAACCTTTTCTTTAAAAATAGACTCATAAGCAATTTGATAAATCAAAAGCTGTTGCTTATCATCAATACTCAATTTTTCTTTGGAATGACCAGTCTTATAATCAACAATTTGCACTCCTCCATCTAGAATATCAACTCTATCAATTTCACCTTTAAAAGAATAGCTTCCTACTTTTAAATTAAAACCTTTTTCTAAAAATTTAACATTTGGTAATTTTTTTTCTAATTTTTTATAAAATTCTCTCAATGATTTACGACCTTGATCCTTATATTTTTTCTTGGAACCTTGATCATCAAACCAATCATTTATCCAAGACTCTTCATATATCTTCAAAAGCTCCTCTAAAGAAACGCCTAATTTATTAGTTGTCGATTTTTCAGATATTGAAGTATCAAAAAGATCAGCTTGTGTCTGCTGAGAGCGATTTAAAATTAATTGAAAAAATCTTTGCATAGTTAAATGCATTGTTTTTCCATAAGAAAAAACCGCTTTCCCCTGTAAAGGAATTTTTAAAATATGAGAATAATAATATTGTCGCGGACAGGATTGATAAGCTCTAATTTGAGTAAAAGAATATTGCTGAGGAATTAATTTTTTCAAATCAGCTTTTGTTATCGCACTCTTAACCTTAATATCTTTAATTTCTAAATCTTCTTTATTAAAAACTTTTTTTTCCGTTTTTAAGTCTTCTTCTAATTTAATTAAATTCAACTCTTGTAAAAATTTAGAAGGCTTTTTTAATCTCGCTCCACCATAATCACTCGCCCAAGTAAAATATAAACCTTTTTTAGCTCTAGTCATAGCTACATAAAATAACCTTCTTTCTTCTTGAAGATGAATATCACCTTCTGGTAAAATTTCTTTTACTAATTTATTTGGAATTTCAATCTTTTCTCTTCTGCTAATACTTGGAAATCTTTTATCAACCAAACCTATTATAAATACATATTTAAATTCTAAACCTTTAGCACCATGAACAGTCATAATTTTTACTGTTTCTGGCCCTTCATCAACTTCACTATTTAATTTCCCTCTTTCTCCTGATTCTATTTCCAAATTAAAAAACTCTATAAAATCCCTAACTTTAGTTGAATCATTATCTTTTTCAAAAGATTGTATTCGTTTATAAAATTGTCCTAAGTAAGAGAATATTTCTTGCTTCTCTAATTCAGGTAAAGTATCAATATATTTTAAGTATCCAGAGTCATTTAAAAAATTCCAAATGACTACCCAAACATTTTTATTCAAAGCTAATCTAGTATGTTTTTCCACTAAGTTAACAATATTATTTAAAGTTTTCTGAGTTTTTTCATCAACTTTTAAATAATAATTTATATTCTTAATAACCGCATAAATAGAAATTGCTTTTTTACGAGCCATATGAGAAAAATTAATAATCTCCTTGGCTGGTAATTTCCAAAATGAAAAATTTAATACCCTCCAAACAGCCGATGATTCATGATAATTATCTAATAATTTTAAATAAGCAATTATATCTAAAACAATTTCCTTCTCATAAAGTCCTCGCGAAGCCACAAATTGATAAGGAATATTTGCTTCTTGCAAACCAATAGTAAAAGGCTTAGCATGAGCATTAGCTCGTACTAAAATAGCAAAATCATTCCAAGACAAATCTTTTTCTTTTTTAAGAATAGAATGAATTTTCTTGATAACTTCTCGTACTTCGTCTTTTTCATCTCGAGCTTTAAGCACTTCAATCTCACCTTGATCATCAGAACAGGCCTGTAATTTTTTACTAAGCTTTTGTTTATCCCCACACTTACCTTTAAGTTGTGGGGATTTACCTTTAGATAATTTAATTTCTAAACGCTCGGGATTATTCTGCTGAATAAAATTATAAGATAAATCTAAAATATTTTGGGTAGAACGATAATTCTGATTTAAAAATACTTCATGGGCTTGAGGATAATCTTTTTTAAACCCGAGAATATTATTCATTGATGAACCCCGAAAAGCATAAATAGATTGATCGTCATCCGCAACGACAGTAAGGTTATTTTTAGGTTCTGCTAAAAGTCTAATTAATTGATATTGAGCATAATTAGTGTCTTGAAACTCATCAATTAAAATATACTTAAATTGCTCCTGATATTTTTTTAAGACATTAGGTCTTTCCTTAAAAAGTTTTAAACAATAAAATATTAAATCTCCAAAATCCAAAACTTCATTGTCTAACAATAATTGCTGATAAACATGATAAGCATTGGCCATCTCTTCTAATCGCTTAGTTTCAAAAATATAATCTTCTGTAGCGCGACCGCCTTTGTTTATTTTTAATTTTTCGGCATATTTTAAATAATCTTGGGGATTAATTAATTCATCTTTACACCTTGAAAAATGTCTTAACATATCTCGAATAAATTTAGTTGGATTTCCCAAGGGTTGGTAATAATCCAATTCAAATTTATCTAAATTTTTTCTAACCAATGTCCAAGAGCCAACCTCATCTAAAACTCTAAAACTACTCGGTAAACCAATATCAATTCCATAATCCTCTAAAATTTTCTGAGCAAAAGAATGAAAAGTCATTACCCACAAATCTGCATAACCAAAAGGTAATGCTCTTTCGATTCTGCTTTCCATTTCATTAGCTGCCTTTTCCGTAAAAGTTAAAGCCAAAACATTATCCGAATTGATGTCTTTCTTTTTTAATAAATTAAAAACTCGCTGAGTTAAAACAGTTGTTTTACCAGTTCCTGCTCCAGCCACTATTAATAAAGGACCCTTTCCGTATTCAATAGCCACTCTCTGCTCTTTGTTTAATTTTAAATCACTCATAATTCTTTTCTAACATCTTCCCATGTTAAACCACTATATTTTTCTATTTCCTTTAATAAATAACGTAAAACATTTTTGGTAACTTTAGATTGAACAATAATACTTTTCTGAGTCTTAGGCCAAATAAGCTTATAATGACTGCCATCCCCTCCACTCTTATTTAAAATAAAACCAAGACGAACTAAGGCCTTGGTAAATTTCTTTCTTTTTATTTCTCCAGGAATATCTTTAAGCGAGAGCATATTCCTCCTTTTTATTATCTACATTATAAATTTTTGCTTCTTGATAATAAGAAGATGGTATTTCAAAAGAAGTTAAGATAGCATCTTTAATATTTTTGTCTAATTCCTTAAAATTTCTAGCAGAAGTAATAATAGAACCATATCTAAAATTGGTACTCACTGCAATTATTTCTCCTTCTTCTTTCTTATAACTAAAACTTATCGGATCATTTAATCTAAAGTACTGATTAAGTTCAACTAAACCAACTGGCTTAAATTCTGTGCCAGATAAA
>JAIOTH010000137.1 GCA_021106915.1 bacterium
AGAGATAGCTCGGGAATTTGGTGATCTATCGGAGAATGCTGAATATCATGATGCTAAAGAAGAGCAGGGATTTATTGAGGGTAAAATTATGCAATTAGAACAATTGATTAAGAGTTCAGAAGTGGTTAGTAAATCTGACGCAGGACATGATTCAATTAATATTGGCTCTCGTTTTAAGGTTGATTTTGATGGAATTGAAAAGGATTTTGAGATAGTTGGCGCTAATGAGAGTGATCCTTTACAAGGTATAATTTCTTATGATTCTCCTTTAGCAGAATCTTTTATTGGTAAGAGAAATGGTGATGAATTTGAAGTAGAAGTTCCTAAGGGAAAAATTAAATGTAAAATTTTAAAGATTAAATAGGGCGATGCTAATATACAAATGACATACGAATTATACTAATTATACAAATTAGTATAATATAATTTGTATATTTGTATCATTTAATTCGTATCATTAGTATGTTTAGAAAGAAAATCGGTATAGATTTGGGCACTACTACCACTTTGGTTTATTTGCCTAAGAAAGGGATTATTATTAATGAGCCATCAGTAGTGGCTATTTCTTTGGTTGATAAAAAAGTTTTAGCAGTTGGTAGTGAGGCTAAAGAAATGATTGGTCGAACTCCAGATTCGATTGTTGCTCATCGTCCTTTAAAAGATGGAGTGATTGCTGATTATAGAACTACAGAAAGCATGTTAAGATATTTTATTAATAAGGCTTTGTCAGGTATTAAAATTTTACGTCCAGAAGTAATGATTTCAGTACCAGCTGGAATTACTTCTACGGAAAGAAGAGCAGTCATTAGTGCGACTTTAGCTTCGGGAGCTAAAGCAGCTTATATTATTAAGCAGCCTTTAGCGGCAGCAATTGGAGCTGAAATTCCAATTGGATCAGCTTCGGGTCATATGATTGTAGAATTAGGAGGTGGAACCACAGAAATAGCAGTTATTTCCTTAGGTGGAATAGTAGCTTGTAAATCAGTTAGAATTGGTGGAACTAAATTTGATTCTTCAATTATGGAGTATATTAAAAAGAAATATAGTTTAGCTATTGGTGAGTCAACGTCTGAGTTAGCTAAAATAAAAATCGGTTCAGCTTTATTTTTGGATAATAAAGATAAAATGAGCATGGAAATTAAAGGGAGAGATATAGTTTCTGGTTTACCACGTATATTAAAAATTACTTCGGATGATATTACAGAGGCTTTACAGAATGATATTTATGGTATAGTTTCAGCCGTGAAATCAGTTTTATACGATACTCCACCAGAATTATCAGCTGATGTAATGGAAAAGGGAATGATTCTTTCCGGTGGAACTGCTCAATTAAGAAATTTAGATAAATTATTTACTCAAGCCACTGGTGTCCCAGCTTATGTTTCTGATCAATCCTGTCTTTGTGTGGTTAAAGGAACTGGTGTAGCTTTAGAAAATTTAGATTCTTATAAGAGAAGTATTTTGTTGGCTAAATAAGTGATACTAATACATCAATAATTAGTATATCAGTATCATTTAATTCGTATCATTAATATATTAGTATCATTTAATTCGTATCATTAGTATTATGAGAATAGGAATAGACGCTAGTAGATTAAATTTAGAACAAAAAACTGGTACGGAATGGTACGCTTATTATATTATTAAGAATTTATTAGATATTGATCGAAAGAATCAATATTTTTTATTTTCTAGAGAAAAGTTGCCAGCAGAATTTTTAAATTATTCAAATGTAAATAATATTATTTTGAAGTGGCCTTTAAAAAAGTTTTGGACTTTAATTAGATTGAGTTTCAGTTTGAAAAAATATAAGTTAAATTTATTTTTTTCGCCAGCTCATAATTTACCCCTCGCTAAAGTTAAAAAAATTGTAACTTGGCATGATTTAGGCTATGAATATTATCCCGAGTATTATTCGCAGTTACAATTATGGTCTTTAAAATTAGGTGCTCAAAAATTGAAAACAGCTGATAAAATTATTACCCCTTCTCAATTTACTAAGAATGATATAGTTAAAAAATATCAAATCGACGAAGATAAAATTTTTGTTACTCCTTTGGGAATTGATTTTCAAAAATATGATCAAATTCAGATTAATTCAGAAATTTTAAAAAAATATCAAATTACTAAGAAATATTTATTATATATTGGTCGTTTAGAGAATAAAAAGAATGTTTTAGGTTTAATTAAAGCTTTTAATGAGTTAAAAGAAAAGCAGGATTATCAATTAGTTTTAATTGGTAAATACGGAATCATTGGCAAAGAAGAGATTCAAAATGAGATTAATAATTCTCCTTATCAGTCAGATATTAAAGTTATTGGTTGGGTGGAAGAGTTAGAGAAAATTAATTTATTAAAACAAGCCAGTTTATTTTGCTTACTTAGTTTTTTTGAGGGCTTTGGAATTTCAATCTTAGAGGCTATGTATTGCCAAGTACCAATTTTATTATCTGATTTAGAAGTTTTTTATGAATTTAATTTGTCGGATATTTGTTATATTGAAAATAATATCAGTGAAATCAGTTTACAGATGGAGAGATTATTAACCCAAGATAATCATGATTTGATTCAAAATAATTATCAATTAAGTTTAAAGTATAGTTGGTTAGAGACCGCTCAAAAAACTTTGGAAGTTCTACAAAACTAACTTGCAATATTTATAGTATTAAGTAAGATATAGGTAATCATTATCAAAAACAAGGAGGAAAGATGAAAAAGAAAAGAGCTTTAATTTCAGTTTATGATAAAACTGGAATAGTAGGATTTGTTCAAGGATTGAGAGATTTGGGTTGGGAAATAGTTTCTACTGGTGGAACTGCTCGAGTTTTAAAGGACGCTGGAATTACAGTAATTCCGATCGAAGAAGTTAGTGGTAATCCCGAAGCTTTTGGTGGGCGGATGAAAACTATTTCATTTAATGTTGAATCAGCCATTTTGTTTGATCGAGAAAATCACTTTGAGGAAGCCGAAAAATTAGGAATTCAACCAATAGATATGGTTGTTTGTAATCTATATCCTTTTGTAAAAACAGTGGAATCTGGTGCTAGCCATCAGGAAATTATTGAGAATATTGATATTGGTGGACCAACTATGCTGCGAGCAGCCGCAAAGAATTATAAATATGTTTGGGCAATTTGTGATCCAAATGATTATGATAGTGTGTTTATGATGTTAGTACATTACAAAAATGACGCAGTAGATCTCAAAGAAAGATTAGCAGCAAAAGTTTTTCAACATATGTTGACTTATGAAGGGGCAATTAGTAGATATTTAGCTATTCATACTGGTAAAGCTCGAAAATTAGCCAAAGGTGAAAATACTTATCAAAGTCCAACTTATTTAATTCCAGATGGCTCTGATGATCCCTTAGGATTAGATAAGTTTACTGTTGAAAATGGCAATCCTGGTTATATTAATATGGCTGATTTAGATCGGATTTTGGAAATGTTATGTCTTTTACATGAAGCTTTGTATATTTATTCGAAAGGTAATAAAAAGTTTTGCATAGTGGTAGTCTGTAAACACGGCAATCCTTGTGGAATTGGCGTAGATTTATTGCCAGAAGAAGCAATTAACAAAGCCTTATATGGTGATCCAGTAGCAGTAATGGGAGGAGAGCTTATTTGTAATTTTTCGATTGATGAAAAATTAGCTAAAGTATTAGCAAAACCATCTCAAGGAGAAATTGGTCGTCCAAGATGGATTTTAGATATGATTATTGCTCCTTGTTTTACAGATTTAGCAAGGGATATTTTGAAAGGTAGCTTAAAAAGACCTCGTAGATTATTATCTAACTCATCTTTATTGAATCCCACAATAAATCCCCAGAAAACTTTTAAAAGACAAGTCCGGAGTGGAATCTTAATCCAACAAGCAGCTAATTTTGTGTTAGATCTGTTTGATAGCAAAAAAGTAGATAAAGTAATTCCTAATTTAGCTGGTAATATTATAGACTATTTTATTGCTTGGATAGCAGCTTGGAAATCAAATAGCAATACAGTTGCTTTAGCTAAAGATGGAATGTTAATTGGTTTGGGTTGTAGTCAGCCAAGTCGAGTAGAGGCTGTGCGATTAGCTATTAATAGAGCTAAAGCAGTTGGTCATAATCCCAAAGGATCAATATTTGCTTCAGAT
>JAIOTH010000129.1 GCA_021106915.1 bacterium
ATTTAAAAATGTGATTATAAAGAATTTAAAAATAAATCGTTATAAAAGTATTAAAACATCGTTGATTTTGAATTTTTCAGGGATTAATATTTTTATTGGTCAAAATAATTGTGGTAAATCTAATATTTTAGACGCCTTAGAATATAGCTTTAATAAAAATTTAGAAAATTCCAATTTTTATTATCCAGAAGCAGATATTGAAATCAATTTTAAAGATGAAAAAGGAAAGGAATTTTTGTTGAAAAATAGAAAAGGAGATAGAGGTCTTTTGCCAAAGAATAATTTATCTGTTTTTAAAAAACAAATTAAAAAATTAGACGAAAAGGCTTTTTCAGATTATAGGCAAATAGAAAAAGACTATAAAACTTTTTCGAGCCATCAATCTGATTTTGAAAAATTTAAAAAACATCTCCGTAAGCATTTCCCCAAGATTTCCATTACTGAAAATGCTCTAGATATTAAATATGAGAGAGAGGGTTTATATGAAGGACAACGAAGAGTAACTATAGATTATCTAGGTTCTGGTTTTGGTAGAATTTTTACTATTTTATTATATATTTTTCATCCAGACTATAGTGTGGTTTTAATAAGTGAGCCAGAAACACATTTGCATCCAGCTCTAATAAAAAAATTGTTATGGGCGATGGAAAATTGTAATGCTGGACAAATTATGTTTACTACGCATTCGCCTTTATTCGTAAAACCAGTCACTCTAGCACAGCTTTTTAGAGTAATAAAGGATAAATCTGGCACAAAAGTTTTTACTATGCAAGATGGTCGTTATGATTATGACCGTTTAGTCAGAGAGCTCAATGCTGATAATTTAGAGATGTTTTTCGCAGACAAAGTTATTTTAGTAGAAGGAGTCTCGGATCAAGTTTTAATTCAAGGATTGATCAATAAGTTTTATAAAAAAAATAAGGAGATTAAGGTTATTCAAACTTATGGTAAGGGAAATACTAGGGTTTATGCGGATTTATTAAAAATTTTTCAAATTCCTTTTTTAGTAGTTTTGGATAATGATGCTTTGCAAACTTATCATTTAGGAAATTTATTAGATCGTTTAGAGATAAAAATCCCGCATTTGAGTAGAAATAAATTTTTATTGGAATTAAAGAAAAATAATATTCATGTATTTCCTAATGGTGATTTAGAAAAAAATTATCCCCGTAAGTATCAGAGAGATGATAGTAAATCAGCAAATGCCCTTTTAGCTAGCAAGATGATTGATCAGAAAGATTTTAATTCTAAAATAATGAAAAATTTAAGAGAAATCATAAGTAGTATTTAATTACAAATACCTAATACCTAATTTTTTACCTACTTTGCTTATCCAGACAGATAATAAGTAATAAATTTATAGTTTTAAAATTAGAATTTTATTAGATATTCGTTATTAGAACTTAGAAATTAACATAAATCCTATGTCTTTTATTTTAATCGCAATTTTAGCTTATTTTATTTTATCCATAGTAAATATTGCGGATAAATTTTTATTAGGAAATGTAATTCCTAATTCTAAGGCTTATACATTTTTAGTTGGTGTCTTGGGTTTGGTGGTATTAGTTATAGCTCCTTGGTTTTTAGTTTGGCCAGGAATAAATTTATTTTTTCTAAATTTAATCATTGGACTTTTATTTCCAGTGGCTCTTTTGTTTTTATATAAATCTTTGAAAGAAGGAGATACATCAAAAATAATCACCTTAGTGGGCGGAGCCATACCAATATTCACCATTTTCTTTTCAGTAGTTTTATTCCAAGAAAGATTTACTGGTCAGCAATGGTTAGGAATAGGACTGCTTTTAATTGGCACAATAATTATTTCCTGGATTCCTAATAAAAAGAATCTTTGGCATAAATTTGCTATTTGGTTTGGTCTGACTAAAGACGATCCTTTTCAGGGGATATTTACAGCTTTGTTATCAGCTTTGTTTTTCACAATATTTTTTATTGGTTCTAAATTTTTGTATAATGAACAGCCTTTTCTAAGTGGTTTTATTTGGATTAGATTTGGTAGCTTTTTAGCAGTTTTATTTTTACTAATAAATAAAAAAGAGCGTCAAGAAATTTTACAGAGTATTAAAAAACTTTTTAAACATCAAGGTAAAGTTTTATTTTTTGCTAATCAAGGTTTAGCTGCTGGTGGAGCTTTATTGCAAAATTATGCGATTGCTCTAGGATCAGTAGTAATTGTAAATGCTTTACAAGGAGTACAATATGTTTTTTTATTGATTTTAGGGGTGATAATTACTATTTTAAAGCCCCAAGCAGTAAAAGAGAATATTTCTAAATCAATAATTATTCAAAAAATTATAGCTATTTTGTTAATTGGATTAGGTTTATATTTTATTTCTTAAGAATTAAATAAGATGCTTGAGAATGATGAAAGATATTTTAAAACAAAATGAATAAATTTAAAAAAATTATGATTTTTATATTAATTATTCTGATTTTAGGAATTGGAGTTTGGTATTTTAAATTTTCCAAACATTATCCGCAAGAAATTAATTTATCATCAGCTAAAGATAATTATTGGGGAGTTACTTTTTCGCGAAAGTTTTGTGATGAATTAGATCTAGATTGGAAAGAAACTTATTTAGCAATTTTGGATGATTTGCAAGTAAAAAACATTAGGATTCCAATTTATTGGGATGATATTGAAATCCAGGACGATGTTTTTGATTTTACAGATTATGATTATATTTTTGATGAAGGAGCTAAGCGAGGAGTTAAATTTATAGCAAATATTGGTTGGCGTTTACCTCGTTGGCCAGAATGTCACTCTCCAGAATGGATTAAAGATTTAGAAGTTTCAGAAATTAAAGAAAAAACTATTGAGATGATCAAACCAGTAGTTAAGCATTTTAA
>JAIOTH010000125.1 GCA_021106915.1 bacterium
TTTAAATTAAATTAATAAAAAACTTTGTTGTTGATAGATATTCATACATTTCAATCTCATTCTTTTTAATCCATTTCAAGTCATTAATTTTATCATCTTCTAAATTCATTTTACCGCTTATTAATTTACAATGAAAACAAAAAACAATAACGTGCATATTAAAATCTTTATGATCCCAAAGCCTAGAAACACTTTTAGGAAACATATCACCAACTTTAACTTTTAAACCAGTTTCTTCAAAAACTTCTCTCTGCAATGTTTCTTCTAAACTCTCTCCAAAGTCATTTGTACCTCCTATTAAATCCCATTTTAAGTGAGCCTCTGGTACATCAGGATCAAATCTTTGACTGATAAGATATTCATTTTTTTTGTTTTCAATTAATCCCAATACAACATATTTAGTTTTATTTGGTTTATTTGTTTCTGTCATATGTTTTTGTTATTAATAAAATATTTCCGATAACGTCTCTATGTATCTGAAGTCCCGATTGATTTCATCTTAACTAACTTTATCTTACCTATTATTCTATTAAATGTAAATTTGTATTTAACATTATTAGTTCCAATCGGGATTTGGGTGAAGTGAAAGGAATTAATAGATAATTGACCATAAAAAAGAGATTTTTGATTCTAAGCTTGACGGGCCTAGTAAATCGTGCTACGCTTGTTTTTTGAATCAAAATGGTTTAATAAAAAAAAGAAAAAAATATTTGGGAGGATATTATGTGTAAGTCAAAATATGAAGTTTTCAATAGTTACGATTTTAATGAAGACGGTAGCTTTGGATCTACGGATCACAATAATATGAAAAGTGTCAAAAAAAGAATTAATGAAGTTAAAAATAACCCTAAATTAGTAAATTCTATTATAGTAGATAATTACGGTAAAAAAGTGGTGGTTATTAAGGGAGATGTTAATTATTTTAAGTCTTATTTAGACAAGGTTTTGCCTGATTGGGAAATACGTAGTTAACACATTATTAATTATAACAATGGTCATCTAAATTTATTACTTTAGGTGGCCATTTTTCTTTCCAAAAAAATCTCTAAAATCCTCATTAAAACAGATAATTATCTATCTATTCCTTTTATTGAACCAGATACATAGTGTTGGGCGATGTAGTGAAAATGTATAAATTAAAAACAGACCTTTATGGTCTATTTTTTGTTTATTTGTCTTTTGGATTTTCACTATTTCGCCCAACGTCTCGGTATTATCTGAAGTCCTGATTGTTTAATTAATTCTAATTTAATATTAATAGATTCTTTCTGTTAAAAGGAAATAGTATTTTAGACTATTATATTCCAATCAGGATTTGGGTTGAGTGACGGCAGGAGCGAACCAGATATACCGCGTTGTACGAGGGTGAGCGTTAGCGAAAGTGCAGCGTCCCCTTGAGTTTTATTTAAAAATTATGATAACAATTCTAAATAATCTAGTCCAATGTAGCCAGTCTCAATATCCGTTAGTTCTCCAGTTCGCAAGTGCTCTCTAAAATCATTTAAAGACATTTTAACTACCTGAATAAATTCGTTTTTATCTAAATTTTGCTCTTGAATTTTACGGCAGTTTGTAGCCACAAAATTATGCCTAACCATTGTAGAATAGGCACAATCTAAGCTAGTGCTAACAAATTTAAAATCACCAGTATAACCAGTCTCTTCTAAGAGCTCTCTTTTCATCGCTTCTGTCGGTGTTTCATTGATTTCTATAACACCGCCTGGTAGTTCCAGTAATATTTTTTCTGGACCAGGTCTAAATTGCTTTGTTAAAATTATTTTATTATCCTCAGTTAAAGCAAGAACACAAGCTGCCGGACCTTCATATTTTATATCAAAATCAACGATTCTATTATCAGGTAGTTGAAATGTCTTTTTCAATAATGTACGAAAACCTGCTTTAAATATTTTTTCTTTTATTTTTTTCCAAACTGTTATCATAATTTTTGAATAAAATTTCGTACAACGTTCCCGAATATGAGAAGTCCCGATTTTTACTTATACTAATCTTGTATTAACAGAGTTTCTTTTAAACGGTAAGTATATTTTTAGAGTGTATTAGCTAATCGGGATTTGGGTGAAAGAAATATAGCGACTTTAAAATAATCTATAGATGCTGTATTTCTAGAACCTCATATTCGGTGTTGTGCGATGTTAAATAATTTTTTTTAAATCTCCTCCAATAATAATCGGCTTTACTGCCTCGATCTCTGTTTTACAATAAGGCATTTCGGGAATTGGGTTTAACATAAATACTATTTGATTAAGAACATGAGCAAAACCGATTTCCATTAAGGTATTTCCACCAACATAATTTTTAATACCATTCTTATCATAATTCAAAACAAGAACAGCGTCAGCTCCTTGCATCATATTCCAAAATTCACGAATGGCATCCATATTATATTTTTGGTGGAGCTTAATCTTTTCGATTTCGTTATCGGTTTTACCAATCATTGCTTTATGTAAATCTGTAACAAAAGCATCATGACCCAATTCCCGAAGTTTTTCACGGTATTCCAGCATTTTATCTGTAAATTGCATTGAACCTATTATTCCTATCTTCATAAAAAAGATTTTAAAAAATTATTTAATTTCGTACAACGTCTCAGTATATCTGATGTTTGCCGTAGCGATAGCGGAGGCAAATATGGGTCGAGCGACGGCAGGAGCGAGCCAGATATACTGTGTTATACGAGGGTGAGTGAGGAACGAGCGAAAGTGCAACGTCCCCTTGCGTTTGGTCTTTGGTGTCAAACAGAATCAATTATTTCAAGGTTAGTTCAAAAAGATATTCATGAGCCATCCATTTTTTGCCGATTTTTAGTATTTTGATTTTGCCAATTTCATTCAATTCTTTATACCATTTAATGTTATCTTCCACAAATTCTTTGGTGGGTCCAGTATCAAAAGCAACAAGTCGAGCATTATAATTTTCAATTATTTTTTTTAATGTTTGAGCATAATTAGTAACCGTATAGACAATTATGTAAATTCTCGACTTGTTGTGCATATATTTTTTTGCTAAATCAAGAAATTTTAAAACTTGTTTATTTCCATCTGAACCACCATCGAAACTATTTGTTAATTGTTCACCAATCGCTTCTTGATAATCTTTGTGAACAATTTCTTGTGGAAGATTAACAACAATAATATCAAACTTCTTTTTGAAATTGGCAAAATACTCTCCTTGTTGAAAATCAATGTGGATATTATTTCTCGCTGCATTTTTTTCTGCTAAACATAAAGCATCTTTATCATTATCAGTGGCAGAAACTTTGCCACCTAATTTAGCAGCGAGAATACCTAAAAATCCTGAACCTGTCCCAATATCAATAACAGATTCTCCTGCATTGATTTTCATATTCTCGGCAAAAAATGATCCGTGAGGAGAAGGAGGAAATATGTGTTCATTTATTTCTAATTCAAATTTAATATTCTGAATTTCATATTTCCGAAGTTCTGGTTTTTGAACAAAATGTAGTATTCTAACCATATTAACCTTGAAATAATTTAACTTAATAAAGTTTGTTTTTATATAGCCCAAGACCAAATGTCGTATAACGTTTCCGAATATGAGAAGTTTCGCAAAAACTCATCTGATATCTAATAGTTTTTTGCGAAATTTGGGTGAGAGAAATATAACGACCTTAGAGTATACATAGATGTTATATTTCTAGAACCTCATATTCGGTGTTATCGGATGTAAAATTTAATTATTTTTTCGGTAATTTTTCTTTACACTTTCGTATGCTTCGCGACTACCGTTTTTCATATCTTTGGTGGAATATTTTTTTGAATTATGCTCAATTTTCTTTGCTGTTACTTCAAGTAAATCAATGTCGTTTTCTTGGCAAAACTCAAGTATGTAAATAAAAATATCAGCAACCTCTGAAGCAACTTCATGTTTGTTTTTCTTTACTGTGCTTCCTTTTCTTTTAACATCAGTACCATCCCATTGGTAATGTTCTAAAAGTTCAGCTGCCTCTAAAATAATTGATTTTGCTAAATCCACTGGGGCAAGTCCAAGCCACCCGCGTTCTTTTCTGAAAGAATGAAGTTGCTGGACTACTTTTTCAAAAGTGATATTTTTGTTAGACATAAAAAAATAATTAAATTTTATTTCCGATAACGTTTCGAGATATGAGAAGTCCAGTTTCGCTTTCATTAATCTAAGCTTAACATTTGCACTAGTATTATTCAATTATTTGCTAATTATTTATATTATGGGTAGAAACTGGATTTGGACGGAGAGAAATAATTTTTTGTTATTTTTTTGATTATACTATTGATTTTTTTATTGTGCTTTGTTATGTTAATTATAACAATCAAATAGGAGGGATTATTATGGAATATTTAGTAAAGACTCATTTTGTAAGCATGGTAGACAAGAACTACTTAGATTTTAATTGTAAAAAGATAGTTTCTTTTTCTTTTGAGCCTAAAGTAGGAGATTTACTCGTTCTTAATAATATTAAATTAAAGCTTGAAGTCATTAGTAGAATGTTGCGAGAAGACGGAGGGATGATGAAGATACAGTGTAATGTGAAATTTTTAGTAGCAAGCAACAATTCTAAAATAGAGATTTTTAATGAAAAAAAGCTTTTTAAAGAAGAATTATTAAGTAAAGGATTTATTAAAATTAAATAATTCTTTAAAAATCATTTAGCAGGTTTTACATTGTTATGTTTAACCTGCTTTTTTAGTTGTAAAAAAATAACAAAAAATTATTTCTCGTAGTCTCATATCTCGTGTTGGGCGATGTAGTGAAAATTAATAATTAAAAAAAGACCTTTACGGTCTATTTTTTGTTTATCTGTCTTTTGGATTTTCACTATTTCGCCCAACGTCTCTATGTATCTGAAGTCCCGATTGACTTCATCTTAACTAACTTTATCTTACCTATTATCCTCTTAAATGTAAATTGTATTTTAGACTTGTTAGTTCCAATCGGGATTTGGGTGAAGTGAAAGGAGTGGATAGATAATTAACCTTAAAAAAAAAGATTTTCAGAGATTTTTGATTTTTTGGGCTTGACAGATTTGATAAATTGTGATATGCTTATTCATTAGATTAAGTTGGTTTAATAAATAAGTTAAAAAAATAATTCAGGAGGAATTATGTTTGGATTTGGATCTTTGCACATCATTACGCGTTCATTAATAGTACTAGGTTTAGCACTTATTGTCGGAATACCTTTTATAAAGGATATGAAAGACAAAAAAACTTTTCGTTTTATTCTGGGGGAGGTAAGTTTTTTAATAGTACTTCTCACTGCTTGGCAGAATAATTTACAGTATGTATTACCATGGTTTGCTATTGGTTCGGCAAATTTTATTTTTGCAACATGGCGAAACGACTAATATATGTAATATATGATTAAGAGGCAATTAATTTATAATCTAAGTTGCCTCTTTTTTCTTTTCCAAAAAAAATCTCCAAAAATCTCATTAAAACAGATAATTATCTATCTATTCCTTTCACGAAACCAGATACATAGTGTTGGGCGATGTAGTGAAGACAAACAATTAAAAAAAGACCTATGTGGTCTATTTTTTATTTCCTTTAATTTAGAAATTTAATAATATCTTCACTATTTCGCCCAACTCCTTATATGCGAACTAGTTGACTTTTAGGCTTGGATGAACTAAATTTTAGGTATTAATCATTAATCAAAAGCGATTATGAAAAGCGATGAATATTACCCTAATAAAGGTATACTTTTAAGATTTAAGCAGGAAATGAAAATCAAAAATTTTAGCCCTAGAACAATCAAGTCCTATAGCTATTATATAACAGAAGTCTTGAAATATACAAGGAAAAGTCCTAAATATATTACGTCTCAAGATTTAAAGGATTATTTAGAACATTTAGTTGATCAAAACCAGTCAGCTTCTACCTTGAATATAGCTTATAGTGCCTTAAAGTTATATTTTGGAAAAATTCTCCATCGGAGATTTTTTGTTTTTTTACCCAGAGCTAAATCAAAGAAAAAATTACCTGTAGTTTTTAACAAAAATGAAGTTAAGAGAATTTTAGAGAGCATTGTAAATAAAAAACACAAATTAATCATAAGTTTAATATACTCCGCAGGTTTAAGAGTCTCGGAGGTAGTGAAAATTAAAACGCAAGACTTAGATTTTGAAAATAACATTCTTTTAATTAGACAATCAAAGGGTAAAAAAGATAGAATCACAATTTTTGCTCAGAAATTGGGAATAGAATTGAAAAAGTATATTAAAAATGAGAATATTCAGGAAATTTTATTTAAAAA
>JAIOTH010000132.1 GCA_021106915.1 bacterium
ACCATTTTCAAAAATTACTAAAAAAGATGTTTATTTAGCAGGTGGGAAAGGAGCTTCTTTAGGTGAAATGACAAACGCTAAAATTCCCGTGCCAGGAGGTTTTGTGATTACTGCGGATGTATTTGATGAATTTTTATTAGCTACAGATTTGTATCAGGATATTAAAGCCCAATTAGCAAAAGTAAATTATCAAGATACTAATTTGGTTGATAAAGTTTCAAATGTTATTAGAGATTTAATTAATGATGCCGAATTTCCTTTAGAATTAGCTCAGGAAATTGTTCAAGATTTTAAGAAACTAAAATGTCAGTATGTGGCAGTGCGTTCTTCAGCTACAGCTGAGGACTCTTCCACTGCCTCTTGGGCTGGAGAATTAGATACTTTTTTAAATACTACTGAAAAAACTTTAACTGATAATGTTAAAAGATGTTGGTCATCTTTGTTTACTCCCCGAGCAATATTTTATCGAAAAGAAAAGAAATTATTAAAGGCTAAAGTTTCGGTGGCTGTTGTTATACAAAGAATGATTCAATCTGGAATTTCTGGTATTACTTTTACAGTTCATCCCGTCACTAAAGATCAGCATCAAATGATTATTGAGGCTGGTTATGGTTTAGGTGAAGCAATTGTTTCCGGAAGTATTACGCCAGATTCTTATGTAATTGATAAAAGAGATTTTTCAATTTTAGATATTAACATTGCGGAACAATCTAGAAAATTGATTCAGAAATCAGTTAAAGGAGATAATAAATGTGTAAAAATTTCTAAAGCTGAGGGAGAAAAACAGGTATTAACTGGTAAGCAAATTATTGAATTAGCTCGACTTTGTGCAAATATTGAAAAACATTATAAATTTTCTTGTGATATTGAATGGGCTTGGGCTAGAGGAAAGTTTTATATTACGCAGAGTAGACCGATTACAACATTATAATACCCTAAAGTGTTGACCCCGTTAAATAACTTAAATTTTTACAAAAATTTAAGTTAAAATTTAGATTTGAATACAATGTCTTAATATGAAATTATTTTTTAAAATATTTTAAAATAGTTTTTAACTATAATATTTGCCTAAATTTTATTTAACGGGGTTGACTTATAATTATTTAGTACTATAATTAACGTATAGTTAAATTTTAGTATTAAAGTCTGAAAATATGTATATAAAGCGGAATTTAGAGAGTACCATTTCTAGATATCTAGACTCCCCAGAAATAATCGCTATATTGGGAGCTCGACAATGTGGAAAAACTACTTTAGTTAAGCACTTTTTGAAGTATCTTCCAAATGCAATTTTTGTTTCTTTTGAAGATCGAAACATATTGAATATGTTTGAAAAAGATACAGCAGAATTTATTTCTTTATATGTTAAGAATAATAAATTTTTGTTTATAGATGAGTTTCAGTATGCTAAAAATGGCGGTAAAATACTTAAATATATTTTTGACACTCAAAAGATTAAAATAATTATCACTGGTTCGTCGGCAGTTGATTTAACGATTCGAGCAGTCAAGTATTTAGTGGGAAGAGTTTTAATTTTTAATTTGTATCCTTTTGATTTGAAAGAATTTTTATTAGCTAAAGATAAAGAGGTTTTCAAGTTATATAAAAAATTTAAAATAGATATTAATAATTTAAAAGATAAAATTCAAGATTTTAAACCAGCTATTCATCAAAAATTTTGGAAATATTATGAAGAATATCTTATTTACGGAGGTTATCCGCGAGTTGTGTTAGAAAAGAACTATGATTCTAAGAAAGAAATTATTCGAAATATTTATAATACTTATTTTTTAAGGGAAGTAAAAGATATTTTAGGCTTAATTGATGATTATAAGTTAAGTAGTTTAATTAAAGGCTTAGCTTTGCAGATTGGAAATTTAATAGAATATAGAGAATTGTCTAATTTATCAGGATATTCTCATGTATCCTTGAAGAAATATCTTAATTTTTTTGAAAAAACATATATTTGTCGTTTAGTTAAACCATTTTTTAAAAATAAACGGACAGAAATAGTTAAAAATCCCAAAGTTTATTTTTTAGATACTGGATTGCGAAATTTTATTGTTAATGATTTTCGTGATATTGATAAAAGAGATGACCAAGGTTCATTATTGGAAAATGGTCTAGCTAGTCAATTTATGAAGCAAGATTTAATTTTTAATTTTTGGCGGAATAAGAAAAAAAATGAGCTTGATTTTGTAATTGATATTGGCGATGGAAAAATTATTGCTATTGAATCTAAATCTTATTTAAAAAGTAAAAAAAATCTTTCAGTGGAGGTTTTTAAAAGAAAATATCCGGAAATTGATATTTATTTTAGCTATAAAGATATTGCTAATTTACTAAAAGGAGAAGAAAAAATTTATCCAGTTTATTTTTATTAGAAAGAAAAATTTTATATTACGCAATCTCGACCAATAACTACTTTGTAGTTTAAAAACGTGAATTTATGTAAAAAATGATACTTTTTCACGTTTATAATTGACAATAACGTTAATATTATATATAATTAGAGTATATTAACTAAATATAATAAAAATATGCCTAA
>JAIOTH010000067.1 GCA_021106915.1 bacterium
ATGATGGAAGTTCTTCTCTTTTAGCTAAAAAACTACTAATTAAATTATTAAAGTAATAATTATTGAAACTATTAAATATAATTAATAATTCTATATTTATATTCACAATATGTAGATATTTTGGATATGGATTGCAAGCGATTCGTAGTATTTTAATCGCCAAAATACTAGGCCCCCATTTTTTCGGTATATGGGGGTTTCTTATGATGGTTGAAAAATATTTATTTATGACAAGCTTTGGAGTACCCAATGCGCTTAATCTTGAACTATCAACTAATTCTTCAGATAATTTCAGCGAGAAAAAAAAAATAGTTGGGAGTGGATTATTTATAATCATTATAGTAGCAGTCGTTCTATTTGTTTGTGGGTTCGGGGTAAAGTTTTTAAATATAAAAACGTTCGAACCATATTTGCTGGGCAAGTATATTAATTATTTGATATTGCTTTCGATATTAAACCATTTCAAACAGATTTTGATCATCTATCGATTACAAGGGAAATTAAATAAAAATATATTAAGTGACTTGTTTTTAGCGATATCTCTTTTGTCAATCATTTATTTCTTCCGAGAAGAAAGTCTAATACAAGCTTTACTTTTAACGAATATCGTTGCAATTTTTATTTCGATAATAGTATTTTTGATTCATATCCCCATCCCCTTATCCATTATATGTGATATCGAGCTTTTAAAAAGAATTCTGTTAATTGGTATTCCTTTGGTTGTTTATAATTTTAGTTTTTATTTGATATCTCTATCCGCCCGCACAGTTATTAGTTGTTATTATTTAGTTGAAGAAATGGGCTATTATTCTTTCGCCACCACATTAAGCAATGTATCCTTTTTAGGTATTAATGCAATCGTTTGGGTTTTATTCCCAAATATTTTAAATAAAATTAAAGAAGGGACTGTTCAAAAAGTTACATACCAAGCTGTTGCTAAAATAAACACCCTATATGAAACTTCGGTATTTTTAATTATATATGGAATGATATTAATATCACCTGTGATTTTTTATTTTCTACCCGAATACAAACAAGCAGAATCCGTGTTGAGCATTTTACTTTTGTCACAGGGCTTTTTTTCAATTTCATTTGGATATCGAAGTTTAGCTCTCGCCAGAAGAAAACAAAAAATTGTTGCTGCTTCAGCGATTATGGCATTTATAATTGTAGTTATATGCAGTTTGTTTTCATCTTATTATAACCTCGATTATAAATGGATTGCTGTTTCTGTTTTAATCGGTTCATTTTTTTATGCAATTTTTCAAACCATTATAGGGACAAAGATACTGCAAATAAATGGTTTTTCCTGGATTGGTTATTTGCCCTTGGGATCAATAATTGCAGTATTTTCTGCATTATTACTTATTGTTTTAGATTTGACATTTTGTGGAGGGGTTTTGGGATTATTTATATTTATTATAACAAACAAGAATCGCCTAAAATCCCTCTGGGTTTTTTTATATCAAAAAATATCTGGTCAATCTGAGTTTATTATTGAAAATTTAATAAAATAAAAAAATGCAATTCGAAATCAATTGATTTTGTGTTGCAATACTAAATATTAATAAATGATATTTAAATATATATTAAAAATAAGTGCTTATACCATATTATTGTATATAAGCATTGGTATTCTATTTATAAATTCCATTGGTGATAATTTTTATTTATATATCCTTAATTTTACATCAACATTAACATATCTAATTTTACTATTATTGGTCACTCATAACAAAATACACTTAAAGACTAATGCATTAATTTTTATTATTTTTGTTAATAATCTACTATTTGTAGGTCTGTATAATGCCTCATTCTTTTTTAAACATGAAAATTTTTTTGCTTTTGCAGCTGTCGATTCTTTACAATATCATTCTATCGCTACAAATATGGCAGGTTCTTCTTTTTTAAACTCCTTCCATTTTATTCCACAACATTGGGATATTGATGATTATGGTTTTCCAATATTTGTAAGTCTTATTTATCGGGTAATAAACTCTCCTCTGGCAGTTAATTTTGTGAATGTTGCTATTAATGCTGTAACTATATTTTTTATGTATAAAATTGGCATATCTTTTTTAACCAAAAGATATGCTCAATTTGCAGCAGTGGTGTTTGGTGCTTCCACATATTCCATTTTTTTTCAGTCTAGCGGATTAAAAGAGCCCTTAATGATTTTTTTAATAACTGGCAGCTTTTATTACTATTATAAATACACTCATTTTAATAAAAATATTTATTTAATATTTTCAGTGTTATGGTGCTTATCTGTTTTTTTATTTAGAGTACCGTTAGTATATTTTATTATTATTTCGATACTTTTTGCTGAATTCATCAGGCTTGATTTTATTCAAAATTTGTTAAAATTAAAGATAAATTATAAATTGTTAATAATAATATCAATCATTTTACCAGTTACTATTTTTTTATTATATACAAAATTTTATTTAATAAACAAATATAGCTCTGATATTGTTTTAATAAGTTCTACTAAACAATCAGACTTTCCGAATTATAGCTATTTGTTCGTCTATTTGAATTCAATCATTTCTGCTTTTTTGGGGCCTCTACCTACAATAGTTCCTTTCAGTAAAAATTTAAATTTGTCGGTTTTATCAGGATCATTAATACTAAGGGTGTATTTAGGTCTGTTTTTCATTATTGGGATTTTGAATGCCAGAAAAAATAAATTAATTATTCCGATTGCTGTTTTCTGTATATTAGAGATGAGTATCCTTTCACTTATACTACATTCTTTTGAGGTGAGAAAATGTTATCCACATTATCCTTTAATGATATTGGTTTCCATTTATGGTCTTCAAAGTATACACATCAATTACGATAAATACTATTTAACAAGAAAGATTATGGTGTTGTACAATCCAGCGGTTTTTTGTTTGATTTTTTTCTGGAATTATTTCAGAATTCAATGATTCGGTATTTAACTTCTAATTAAAGATTAAACATATTATAATTTTTGACTTTTTTAGAACAAACGCATAATGTATACTTTTTTTTCAATAGCAATGCATGGTAAATAAAGATACAATGAAATATACAATAATAACGCCAGTTAAAAATGAAGCATCTTATATACGTTATACGATAGAGTCTGTTATATCTCAATCAATAATACCTCTCGAATGGATCATAGTTGATGATGGTTCTACCGATGAAACTTTACTGATATTGAGAGAATTTGAAAGCAAAAATGATTGGATAAAGGTTATTGAGAATAAAACGAAACATGAAGACAGATCTGGTGGTGCTAAAGTTGTACGGGCGTTTTATGTTGGCTTTCAAGAAATTACAAATCATGACTATGAGTTCATAGTCAAATTAGATGGTGATCTAAAGCTTCCTTCTAATTATTTTGAAGAAGTTTCGAATGCTTTTATCAATAATCCTAAAATAGGGATTTGTGGCGGGTATATTTTAAATAAAATTGAGAATAGATATATTGAAGAAATTAAAAAAGATTATCATGTAAGAGGGGCATTTAAAGCTGTAAGGAAAAAGTGTTTCGAAGAAATAGGTGGCTTTAAAGAAATATGGAATTGGGATGGATTAGATCTCATGGAAGCATTTCGGTTGGGTTGGAAATCAAAAGTTCTTGATTTGCCTGTAATACACTATAAACCCACAGCATCAGCATACAACCCGGTCAAATTTCAATTTAAGTGTGGGCGATATGCTTACAAGTTGCGAAATAATTTTATGTTAACTTTTTTTAGATCTGCTAGAGTCATAAATAAAAAGCCTTATTTTTTTTCCACTCTTTTATATTTATCTGGATATTTTTATTCTTATTTGAAAAATGAAGAGGCAATAATCAACAAAGAGCTTGGGGATTATACAAATAGTTTTCATATTAATAGGATAAAAAAGCTTATTAAAAAGAAAATGAGACTATGAAATCAATCTAATAAACAGTCAGAATAATTAACACAAAGGAACGACAGATTATATCATGAGAAAAAAAAAGTTTTTGTTTTTCTTTGTGCATCCTGCTAAATTCCATTTGTCCAGGATTACAATCAATGCCTTGAAGGAAAAAGGTCATCAGGTTGATATAATAATAACTGGAAGAGATATCCTTGAAGAACTCATTATAAACGAAGGGTGGGATTACACAAAGATATTTCCAAAAGGAAGAAAATTAAAGGGAATGCATGTCTGGCTGAGCGCAGCCATTTTTTCAATTTTGACTATTGTAAAGCTTTTTAAATTAACCTGGGGAAAAAAATATGATTTTTTCATATCAGATGACTTCTTGTCATTTATAGGAAGAATTAATGGAACAAAATCAATTTTTGTAACAGATGACGATTTAAGGGCAGTCCCTGAATCAGTAATACTGATGATATTTGCCCATTATATCTTAGCTCCAGATATTTGTGACTTGGGTAGGTATAACCAGAAAAAATTAGGGTATTATGGATATAAATCTCTTTTTCATCTTCATCCGAATCACTTTAAGGCAGATATCTCAAAAATAAACTCTGAACTCAGAGAAAAGCCTTATTTTTTTATCAGAACTGTATCAGCAACCTCGACGCATGATGTGGGGAAACGAGGTATTGATGATAATGCCTTGCGAAAAATTATTAAGACCCTTGAGCCTCACGGGAGAGTGGTTCTTAACTCGGAAAGAAAACTTCCTCCTGATCTGGATGAACATGTAATCAGCTTTCGTAAAAATGATATTAGCCATTTTATTTTTTATGCAACATTATTTATAAGCGATAGCACAACTATGTGTGCCGAAGCTGCCGTTCTTGGGATACCTGCAATAGAATTTGACGATTGGTTCGCTGACTTCAAACAATACCAGGAGTTGAATCAAAAATACCAGTTACTATATGGGTTTGGAATAGATGAAGAAGTGGAAATGCTTGAAAAGATAAATGACCTTTTAAAAACAAAAAATCTGAAGGAGACCTTTCAAGAAAGAAGAAGAAATATGCTCAAAGAAAAAATCGATGCCTCTACATTTTTAATTTGGATTTTGACTGGCTATCCAAATAGCATCACTGATTTCTTTAAACATCATTCAATTCAAAATCAATTTAACTAAGCAATAATTTTTTTATAAAAAAACTATGTTACCATTCATCATTCAGCTGTTTTTGTTTGTCCTATCATTGGTTGGAGGTTATTTTCTTTTTGAAGAGCAGTATGGCTCGGATATTTTCTCATCGTACTTTTATTTAATTATATTGGGGGTATGGCTACTTTCAATATGGCTTACTCATAAACATAAACCAAAATATTATCAAGAAAAGGTTAAATATATAATAGCTCCCTATTTTACATCCGGGGTGATATTGATAATGGTTTCTTGTTTTTTGGGTTTTATATTAGAGACCAGAATAAATGGTATATTGTATATTACAATTTTTTATTCTACAGTAGAAATACTGATTTTTTCTATGTTGCTCTATTATAAAACCAGTCAGGGAAAAGATAGTAGCAAACAAAATGGCAGTTTAAATAATATAGAAAAATATAATCAAACAGACTTGAATATTGATCCAGATAGCCGAAAGGTGGCGGATTTATCAAAAATCAATAGGGAATCTTTGACTTTTAATAAGGATATCTTGAATGATTTGTATTGCCCAAAAAAGACAGAAGATACTATAGAAGATGGGCTAAGTCTTGTGGTGAATGATATGAATTCGAAAATAGAAAACACCCATCGCTATGATTTAATGATTTTTAATGTAAACTTAAATGATATTAGAAAAATTAATAAGACATTGATAAAATTTTATGGTTTGATCAATGATGGCGGGTTTTTAGTGTTACCATATAAGGATTTAGAGTTGGTTGAAGATGATATCAAAGTAAAATCTTTTTTTTTGATGAAAACGATAAAAATGTTCAGTTATTACGTTTTAAGGAGAGCATGGCCCAAAATTCCACTTATTAATAAATTTTATTTTTCAATAACAAAAGGGAAAAATAGGGTTATGTCCAGAACAGAGGTTTGGGGCAGACTTTCTTATTGTGGATTTGAAATTGTCAAAGAAATTGAAAAAAATGGTATAACATATTTAATTGCCCAAAAAATGAAAACAATTTCTGATAATCCAAATCCTTCATATTCTCCATTAATTACGCTAAACAGGGTCAGTTTAAACGGTAATATTGTAAAAATTAATAAGATTCGTTCGATGTGTCCATTTAGCGA
>JAIOTH010000003.1 GCA_021106915.1 bacterium
ATTTTAAACGTAAAGCTCCACGCTTATAATTGTCTAAAATCTCTGTTGGTGAAAGTGCTCTTCTCCAAATAGCTACCTCATCAATTTGTCCATCAAAAGCTATTGGGTTAGTAGAGTGAAAACCTCCTACTGTAAATTCTGATGTATTACCACTCACACTTTGTATGCCATTATTGTCAGAATTTCTTTGTACTCCGTCTATGTATAAAATTCTACTAGCATTATTTACTACAGCTACTAAATGATGCCATTGTCCGTCATTATAACCACCACTATGATTTAACCATGTATGTGTAGAGTTATCAGCGTGCCTAGTTAAAAATCCTAAATTACCAGCACCAGTATTACCAGCGTCTAATGCTATAAGCGTACTAGCAGTACTGCTTCTCTTTATGCTAGTAATATATCCATTATCTCCAGAGTCAGTATGCTTAATCCAGGCTGACAAAGTAATAATTTGTAAATTATCTCCAGTAATATCATTAGAGGATGGCCCAGTGATAATATTATTTACCCCATCAAAATCCATTGCTGTATTAAATTTACCGCTAACTCCGTAAGCAGCACCACTATTAGTTCCATTATTTGAATTACCAGAGCTGTCTAAAATTGCTCCACTTAATTCATCTAAATGCATAAGCAGTATATTATTACTCATATTAGCATTACCAGTTGTATAAGCTGATTCACTATTTCTATTATTTGGAAGAGGTTTTCCTGTTGGTCTTTCTGGTATCCATGATAAAGTAGACCAAGTTATACTAGAATTTGCATCTCTGATACTTGAGGTATATGTTCCTGTTCCACTTATTTGTCCTGCTGCTGTTAGTTCTACCCAAGTATTTCCATTATCCCATTGTGTATTATCTGAATATGATCCAGCATTAAATGTGGTACTGGTGTCGTCAACAAATGAAGATGTTCCTCCACCACTATTTCCACAACTAATATCACAGCCAATTATATCAGTTCCTAACATACGCCAATTTTCATCTAACCCTGTTGGTATTTGTCCTTCATTATCAATTTGATAAAGTCTAATTGAATCAGCAATAGCTTCAACATCTTGCCAACGTTGAGCATTTCTAGCATCTTTAAAACGTTGAAGAGGATTCAACGCTATAAAAATGACAGTGGTAATAATAGCTATTATGGCAATTACTATTAAAAGTTCAATAAAAGTAAAGGCTTGCTTGTTATTTTTTGAACTATAATTTAACATGTTTATAGTATAACACGTACTATAATACATATCTATAAATTGTATAAATATAATCTTTATTTCATAATACAAGACATAATTGGCTCCGGGGGTAGGACTTGAACCTACGATATTCGCATTAACAGTGCGATGTTGTACCAACTCAACTACCCCGGATCATATTTTTTTAAAAGATAAATAAATAAAAAATCAGCTCAGCGAGCTGAATTAAATAAATAAAAATAGCTCGCAACTTATTCGAGGTTATTATTATTTAATTTTGTAATTTGTCTTTTCATATATTTATAAAGATATTATAACATATAATTTGAAAAATGCAATAGTTAATATATTGAAAAATATTTCTATTATCTTTTTAAAAAAGATAACTATGTTATGAACCTAAACAAAGTGAATGATTCATGGCTTTCTTGGATTAATGTATTTCGAAAACACTTTAGTTCTAATTCTGAAAAAATATTTATTCTTAAGTTAATTTAAATTAAGAAATATTAAAAAATTTAAATACAGCTTCTTTATCATTATTTAATAAATTATCTTCATTGATGCCTAATTCATCAAATCTAGATATAACATCATCAAAATTACCAATTTCATAAGGATTATGAGCGTCAGAATTTATTATCATCTTCTTCTTATTTTCTTTTAAAATTTTAATCATTAATTTTAATTTATCCATTATTTCTTTGTCCGCTATTTTTTTTGTAAAAAAGTAAGAAGCATTTATCTCTAATAAAATATTCCGTTTTATAGCTTCTTGGGTGATTTTTTCTATATCAATTTTTATTTTAGATTGATAAGGATGAGAAAGCATTTTAACATAAGGGTTTTGCATGGCTTTTATTAAAACTTTAGTATTTTTCTTTATTCCTTGATCAGTATAACCACATCTTTTGTGAAAACCAACTATAACCACATCTAATTTTTTTAAAACTTCATCTTCTAAGTCTAATTTTCCTTTGTTATTTATAATATTAGCTTCTACTCCTGATAATATTCTCACTCCATCTATGGTTTTAGGAATTCTTTTTAAGGATTTAAAATAAACATCAGTAGAAGCTCCTAAAGCAGATGGTCCATGATCAGTAATAGCTAATAATTTTATTCCCTTAGATTTTGCTTCTTTAACATTTTCAAAAAGAGTTCCCCAAGCATGGCCACTAGCGACTGTATGTGTATGTAAATCTACTTTCATATATTTGTATTATTTATTATATTCTTTTTATGGATAATTCCTAAAACAAGTAATAAAACTACTGAATCAAAAAGGAAAAGATAAAGTGGATATGCAAGGTCAGAAAATATAAAACTTTTTACTGCAAATAAAGAGAGGAGTCCAGAGATAACGAAGAACGACCAGGCAAAGTATGTTTCAGATTTAGAAGATTTAAAAGTTTTTATAATAGTTGGTAAGCCAAATGAGAAATCAGCAATAATAGCGCAAATAATAGCAAGTATTGGAAGATTTAATGTTTGCCACAATACTAGACCAAGCATTCCTAAACTAAAAAAAATAAAATCATAAATCGACGTAGACCAAACACCATTCTTTTTAAGAATTGAATATATTACAATGATAAGACATGAAACTGTATTAGCAAATAATATAGCAACAGTCCATTCACTTCCTGATGCTAGCATTGCGAAAGCACCCAAAGCTGTAATAAAAGCCCAACCAATCCATGATAAAATATGAGGCTGAATTTTATTTCTATGAATATTTATGATATAAGGTATTCCACCTAATAAAACAAGGACAGCTGAAAGTATTCCAAAAATAGCTTTAATTTCCATATATTATTTTATATTATCAGTCTTATGGCTCTCTTGGATTGATGTATTTCGAAAGCACTTTAGTTCTAATCCTGAGAGAGTATTTATTCCTAAATTATCTTAAATTTATTCTATTATGGGATTCTTCTCGCCGTCAGCAAAGGTTTCATATTTAAAACGAATACAGTCTTTTTTTGTTTTTTTATCAAATGGAATTTGAACTATTTGTGTTCTACAGCCAGGAAATGATTGAATATGTATACTACAAAGATGGGCTATCAATAACTCAAAAAACATTAATAATTTTTCAAAAACATTTTCCATAAATTTTGAAACAACTGTCTCACCAAGAGGTATTTTCTTATTTTTATACAAAAGAGTAGGTGGGGATACGTGACCATTACTATTTAACTTATAATTACTAAAAATAATTTTATTATCTGGCTGTGAATGTTCTATTGCGTTTCTTAAATTTCTTATAAGCCATATCCATAAGCTTATTGATTCAATAAAATTAATAATTTCTTTATTCTTATTTTTTAATTTTTTTAACTCTTCTAGTAATTTTAAATTCCATTTTTCATTCTTAATTGATGGGTAAAATAATTTTGAAATATCAATTATAGAGCTCATTGCATGATCTATGCTAATTAAAAATCCTTTCATTTGTTGATCTAAGTTATTAACAATAGGTAATTTTAGAGATCCATCATTTTCTGTTTTGCCATTGAATTGTGTTATTCCTTTTTTTTCTTCAATAAAATATTTTTCAATACTTTCGTGTATTGGCGTAATTTCTTTTAGAAAAGACAGTGCTAGGCTTAATGCTTTTTTACAGTTAATATTGTCAGGTAAATAAGTTTGATTAAACAATTCTCTTGCTTGAAGAATTGTTCTTCTGACAAAAAAAGTGTCTGAACCATAATTCAATATTTTTTGTTTAGTATTTGGTATTTGTGGATTTTCACGATTAGGATCAATGGAGTCTGCTGTATGTACAGAGTGTATACCTTTTTTAGTTACACATAACATAGAGTCGTCAATTACCATTAAATCAACAATAGCATCATCTTTGTCTTCTCCAATATCAAGATATCCACCTTGATTTCGCCATAAAAACAAATCTTTTTCAATTTCAGTTTTTAATTTTTGAAGAGTTTTTTGATTAAAAGGATCTTTCAAGTCACCTTTTTCAACCCATTCTAAATAAGTTAGTTCTGTTTTTTTATCATTTATAGACCTATAAGTATATTCGACATAATAATTGTTATCACTGTCTTTAATAGTGAATAATTTATTTTTTTCTAATTTTATAACTTCATATTCGTCCCATTTTTTACTATTTTTACCTCTGTTCTTATAAATTGAACCAATTTTAACAGGTAAACTATCAACTTTTTCTTCAAAAATACTATCAACCCACTTAGATGTATTTTTTGGATTAGTAGTAAATTCAAAAACTTCCTCAATAGATTTATTTATTAGAATTGTAAGTTTATTTTTATTCACTTATTTTTATTTTTGGCTCGGAGACTAGGAATTGAACCCAGATTGGCTGGACCAGAACCAGCTGTCCTACCATTAGACGACCTCCGAAAGATAATTTTGAATTATTAAATTGAAATTCAAAATTCGAAATTATAAATTAATATCCTATATATTATAACATTAAATTTGAATAGTAAAGAGAATATTGAGTTATGTTGAATTATCAAATAAAAAAGGATTAACTAAAATCAGTTAACCCTATAAATATACTTACAAAAGGTATTTTTTATTCTTAATCTTCCAGATAACTCTCTGGAAATTCAATTTCCAGAGCAGTCATGATACTATCCAGAGACAATCGCATATAAGTATCCGGTTTGCTATACGCTTCAGCTATTTCTTTTTCTGCTTTTAGTGATTTTAAAACCAAAATAGCAGAGTTTAAAAAATGATCTCCTCGCCAACTTAAATCTGAACGATTGTCGTAGAGATATTTAATAATTAAATCAATTATTTCTTTTCTCTCATCATCAGACAATTCCATTGATGAAAGCATCACCGCTACGACTGGAAAAAGA
>JAIOTH010000017.1 GCA_021106915.1 bacterium
AAGATGATTCTTCTCAATCTTCTAAATTAGATAATAATTTAAATAATAATATTAAAAAGTTAGAGAGTTCATTGTCTATTTTAGGTTGGGATTTTTATAATGAGGATGATTTTTCTTTTTTTCATCCTAGTGATTGGGAATTAAATGATTTAGAAAATAAAATAGTTATTTCTAAAGAAAATATTATTATTGAATTAGAAATAAAAGAAAACAAACTAGAATTAGATTTGGTAGATTGGTTGATTACCCAAAAAGATTATCCAGATTTTAATAAAGAGTTTATTTACGTAAATGACATTGAGGCTATGATGGTTTCTAGTGCAGATTCTGATTGGAAGGCTGATACAACGATATTTTTACCAAATCAAAATCAGGTTTATATTTTTAAATATTTAGATGAGAGTTCTAAACATTTAGATATTTACCAAGCTTTAATATTGAGTTTTGACTTTCATAAATAAAAGTATGTTTAATCCTATTCCCCAGGACAGTTTACCAACAGCAAAAGGAGAGAAAGTTTTTGTTGCTGATAATAATGTTAATGCTATGGAAAATTCATCTTCGGCAAATGAGAATCATATTGCTAAAGAAGCAGATATCCATTATATGCCAGAAAAATTTTTAAAGCCAGAAGGTGTGAAAAGGAAATCTAACAATGTTTTGGTAATTTTTGGTGTAATAATTTTGGCTTTGGTAGTGGTTGGAGTAGCTATTTTTGCTTTTATAGCTTTACGCGGTCCGCAGGAACCAAATGAAGGAAGTATTATTAATTTACCGCCATCAGAAGAAACAGAAAAAGACAAACCAAAAGAGGCAGAGAAAGAAGTAGAAAATACTCCTGAAACTCGAGATCAAAAAAGAATTGATCATATATTTGAAATAAGAAGTGCTTTGTCGATATATAAGTCGGAAAATAATATTTATCCTAATCGTCTTTCTTATTTAAAAAACCATTTAAAACAAATTCCTCAAAATCCAGAACCAGGAGGGGAAGAATATTATTATGAATCTTTAAAAAATGGTCAAGATTACATCTTAACTTTTGTTTTAGAGGAAGGGAGTGATTTTGGCAATTTAATTTTAGAGGCAGGTAAATTTGAATTAAAGCCAGATTCTGGTATCCAAATATATAATGAAAATCAAGTTGATCCTGATGAAGAAGAAGATGACGATGATCAAAATAATGGTAATAATAGTGGTTTATTACCAATTCCAGAAGTTGGAAAAGATACAGATAAAGATTCTTTAACAGATAGTGAAGAGCTTTTGTTTGGTACAGAAATAAATATAGTTGATACAGATGAAGATGGCTATAATGATGGTGAGGAAATAATTAATTTATATGATCCAACTCAGAAGGATTCTTCCTTGGCAGACAATATAGATTTGGTTCGATTTTATAATAACGAGTTGTATAATTATTCGGTTTTATATCCGTCTAAATGGATTTTTGAAAATAAGACAGCTGATTTTAGTGAAACAATTTTTTATAATAATAAAAGTGATGATTTTTTCAAAATTCAAGTTAATAGTAATCCTCAAAGTCTGTCTTTGAGAAATTGGTATTTAAGTATTTCACCAGGGACTAAGGCTGAGGATTTGGATAATTATGTTAATGCTAATGTTTTTGGAATCAGATCTAAAGATAAATTAAATGTTTATATTAGTAATAAGGACAAAATTTATGTTATTTCTTATATAATAGTTGATACTGAAAATCTTGATTTTTTAACTACTTTTGAAATGTTTTTAAACAGTTTTAGATTTATAGAAGAATAATATAATTTTTCAGATAGTCAATTAATAACATATTTAAACAGAATGAATGATAATATTAGAGTAATTTGGAAAAATTTTAGATTAAAAAAATGGTTAGAAAAAAAAATAGAATTGTTAGCAAAAGAAGAAAAATTTTCGGCTGACAAAATTTCAGTAGTAATCGTTGATGATCAAACTATTAAAAAAATAAATAAAAAATATAGGAATAAAAATAAGGTGACAGATGTTTTAAGTTTTGCTGATTGTGATGTTAGAGATTTTAATAAATTTAAAAATGAAGATTATTTAGGAGAAATATTTATTAATTTCGCAGATGTGCAGAGAAATTATTCAGATTTAAAGGAGGGTGTTTTGAAATTATTAATTCATGCTTATTTACATTTGCGAGGTTATCTTCATAATACAGAAGATGAATATAAAACAATGATTCAAGAGAGTGAAAAATTAATTAAAAAAATAAAATGAGTTTTTTTAGTATTCGAAAATTTTTACATAGTTTAAAATTTGCGAGCAGAGGTTTAGTTTCTATTTATAAGACGGAACAAAATTTTAGATTTCAGATTTTAGCTAGTTTGATGATAATTGTATTAATGTTTGTTTTTGAATTAAATAGAAAGGAAAATGTAGTTTTGATAATTATGATTACTCTGGTTCTGCTCATGGAAATTATCAATTCTGTATTTGAAAAATTAGCTGATATGTTTAAACCGCGAATTCATGTTTATGCTGAGGTAATTAAAGATTTGATGGCAGGAGCGGTTTTGTTGTCTTCTGTGAGTGCTACAATAATTGGTTTGATGATTTTTATACCTTATTTTAAGGATTTGTTTGGAAAAATGTGAAAACAGAAAAGTGTAAAAATATAAGAGTATTTGTTTTAATGATTTAATGTTTTTTTAATTCAACGTTCTAGTGATTTCCTGATTTTTAAGTTATAATTAATAAAAGATTGATAAATTATTTACTCGGTAAATTTGTTGTTATGGTTAGATAATAAATTTGGTTTTAGAATAAAAAATATGAAAAATGGAAAAATAATAACTGGCCTTGATATTGGCTCAAAAATGATTAGAGTAGCTGTCGGACAATATGATGGTGATAATGATTTGAATATAATTGCGGTTACAGAGAATCCTTCTAAGGGTATAGTTAATGGTAGTATTGTAAATATAGAGGATGTAGTTAGTTCAATTTCTTCTACTTTAGAAAAAGTAGAAAGGGTAATTGGGGCTCCAATTGAAAGAGCAGTGGTAGGAATTTCAGGACCAAATGTTAAATCTATAGAGAGTCAAGGCGTGGTAGCGGTTTCTAAAGCTGATGGTGAAATTAAAGAAGAGGATATAGATAGAGTTATTGAAGCTGCTCAAGCAGTTGCTACTCCACCTAATTATGAAATTTTACATGTAATTCCTAAGAGTTATAAAGTTGATAATCAAGACGATATTAAGGATCCTATTGGAATGACTGGGATTAGATTGGAAGTTAATGCCCAAATAATTATGGCTTTTTCTTCGCAAATAAAAACCATTACTAAATGTATTTACCGAACTGGTGTAGATGTTAATGATATGGTTTTTTCTATTTTAGCTGATTCTGAATTAGTATTAAACAAAGAACAAAAAGAATTGGGAGTGGCTTTGGTAAATATTGGTTCCTCGACAACTGGGATAGCTATTTTTGAAGAAGGTGATCTTTTACATACTGCCGTTTTACCAATTGGATCGTCACATATTACTAATGATTTAGCAATTGGTCTAAGAACTTCCATTCAAGTGGCAGAAAAGATTAAAGTTAATGAAGCTAATTGTTTGAATTCTAATATTAGAAAAAGAGAAGAAGTAAATTTAGCAAATTATGACGAAGATATAGAAGAAGGTAAAAGAGCGATGGTTTCTAAAGCAGAAATAGTTAATATTACTAAGGCTCGAGTAGAAGAAATTTTTGATTTAATTGGTAAAGAATTAAAAAAAGTAGATCGTTTTGGTATGTTACCTGCTGGAATAGTTTTGACTGGTGGAGGATCAAAATTAGAAGGCTTAGTTGAACACGCTAAAGAACAATTAAGATTGCCAGTATTTTTAGCCAAGGCTCCACGAATTCATAGCATAGTAGATAAAGTTGATGATTTAGTTTATAG
>JAIOTH010000018.1 GCA_021106915.1 bacterium
ATTATAAAGTTAGAAGTATCTTTAGTCTTATACTTAGTTATTATAGCAGTAAATTAGTTTAGTTTGTAGTTGGCTTGTCTGCCGGCCTGCCTGTCCGGTAGGCAGGCAGGCAATGAGTAGTTTGTAGTAAATAGTTTAGTTTATTTTGATTATGTTTTCAACCCAGCTCTTCGCGAAGAGCTGGGTCAAGTAGAAAATTAGAAAAAGAAAAAAACTCACAACATTTGCTGTGAGTTTCATATATTCGTTTCATAAGTCCCTCCTAAGAACTTTTTTAAAAATTTGAGCTCTTCCAGTCGTCCAAACCACCATTTCTTAAGAGCTATCAATGGCGATCTTTTTAAATAAGTTATAAATTAACTTATTTTTTGATTTTGATAATTTTTAGGATTTTGTCCTTTAAATCATCAATCTCTCCCTGACGGGTTTTTGTGCAGAGGATAAGTGCTGCACCCCGGAGGTTTCCGATAGTAGTGTTGTTGTAGTATATGTCCCGCGCATATTCTTTGTTGTAAAGAATATATGCTTCCGCTGTTTCAATCATGAGTTTTTCAATATTTTTTAAAAAAATATTTCTCACAATTTCCACCTCAGAATCACTTTTTAGATTGAGGTCTTCTACCACGTGTTCTAAAATATATGGTAAGTCTATTACCCCAAAAAGTGAATCATAACTACTATCTTTCAATAGCATGAAGTTCTCGAAATTTTTAAAATTTCTGACAACTTCTCCACCGAAACAACTTAGTGCTACCATCAGCACTATAACTACTAATAATGTTTTTTTCATTTTATCCTCCCAGATAATTTATTATTAATAGTATAGCATATTATTATAATCTTGTCAAGGTATTTTAAAAAGAAATTATTTGGTATACTGAATACTAACAAGGCTTGTACTAATATCTGCTAATGTTGTATATAAGCTTTAATCGATAATTTTTGTAAATTATGATTGAATTATTATTACAAAGAAACTACAAAAATCTCATTCAAGACATAGGAGTGATTTTAGATGAAGGTAGAAAACAAGCTTACAAAACAGTAAACAATATTCTTGTAAAAACTTATTGGGAGATTGGAAAAAGAATTGTGGAATTTGAGCAACATGGAAAAATTACTTCCGAATACGGAAGTAAACTTCTTATCAATCTTTCTAAAGAACTTTCATCGCTTGGAAAAGGTTTTAGTAGAAGCAATCTTACATATATGAGGCTTTTTTACATCAAATATCCAAAAAGTGAGACAGTGTCTCACCAATTGAGTTGGAGTCATTATTTTGAACTTTTAAAAATTGATGACGACTTGGCTCGCAGTTTTTATGAAAAGCAGTGTGTCAAAGAAAAGTGGTCGATTCGTGAACTCAAAAGACAAAAAAATTCTATGCTTTTTGAAAGAATTGCTTTGAGTAAAAGCAAAAAAGAAGTTTTCGAAATATCAAAAAAAGGACAAATAATTGAAACGGCAAAAGATATTATCAAAGAGCCATATGTATTGGAATTTCTTGGGATCCCAGAAGATCATAAATATTCAGAAAAAGAACTGGAGCAAAAAATGATCGACAATCTTCAAATGTTTCTGCTTGAACTCGGAAAAGGTTTTACCTTTGTTAAAAGGCAATTTCGTATGACCCTTAGCAATCGTCATTATTATGCTGATTTAGTTTTTTATCATCGTATTTTGAAGTGTTTTGTTATTATTGACCTCAAAATTGGAGAAGTTGATCACGGAGATGTGGGGCAAATGAATATGTATCTGAATTATTTCAAAACTGAAGAAAATACGAATGATGATAATGAGCCAATTGGAATTATTTTATCAGCAGAAAAAGAACATATTTCAGTTCAATATGCTCTTGGAGGAATTTCTAATCAGCTTTTTGTTTCCAGATATCAGCTATATTTGCCAAAGAAAGAAGAGTTGGAGGTAGAAATAAAAAAGCTTTTGGAATAACTTTATTTTATAACGATAATAATAAAAGATGTAAAACAATGTCATAAAGTTGATGAATTAATTTAAATCTATTTTTAACGTGATAAATATAAAATTTTAAATTAAAATTATAAAATAACTATTTAAATAAGATGAATAAAAATATACACCCCCACACTCCAGGGGCAAGTGTGGGGGTAAAAGAATTATTAACTCGAGGAGTACAGGATATTATTGGTAAAGAAGATTTAGAAAAAAAATTAGCTTCTGGTGAGAAAATGAAAATTTATATTGGAGCTGATCCAAATCGACCTGATATTCACATTGGTCATGCTGTTGCTTTAAGAACATTAAAGAAATTTCAAGATTTAGGGCATCAAATTATTTTTTTAATTGGAGATTTTACAGCCCAAATTGGTGATCCAAGTGGTAAAGATGAAATGCGAAACCAATTAACTCCAGCTGAAGTTAAAAAGAATGCTTTAACTTATAAAAAGCAAATTTCTAAAATTTTAAATTTCAAAGGATCTAATAAGGCTATTATTAAATATAATTCCAAGTGGAATAAAAAATTAAAGTTCCAAGATTTAATTGAATTGTCTAGTAATTTTACGGTGCAGCAGTTTTTAGAAAGAGATATGTATCAGAAAAGAATTAAAGAAGGAAAACCAATTTCTTTACATGAGTTTTTTTATCCTTTAATGCAGGCTTATGACAGTGTAGTTATGGATGTGGATATGGAAGTTGGTGGTAATGATCAACTATTTAATATGTTGACTGGTCGGACTTTAATGCAAAAACTTAAGAAGAAGAATAAAATCGTCATGACTTTTGAGATTTTAGAAGGAACTGATGGCCGGAAAATGTCTAAATCTTATGATAATTATATTGGAGTTTCTGATGAGGCTAATAATATGTTTGGCAAGATAATGTCTATTAAAGATGAGTTAATTATTAAATATTTTAAACTTTGTACAGATTTATCTTTAGAAGAAATAGGAATTTTGGAGAAAAAAATGAAGAATGGTGAAAATCCGCGAAATATAAAAGTTAAATTAGCGCAAGAGATTGTTAAAATTTATCATAATGAAGAAAAAGCCAAGCAAGCTGGAGAGGAATTTAACAAAATATTTCAAAAAAAGGATAAGCCTAGTGATATTGAAACGGTTAATATTGAAAAAGATATGACAATTTTAGAAGTGATTACTAAGTTTAATTTAGTTTCTTCTAATTCTGATGCTCGGCGAATGATTGATCAAAATGCAGTCAGTGTTAATGATCAAAAAATCGAACTCAGAGATTATGATTTTAAATTAGAAAAAAATAAAGAATATATCATTCAAGTTGGTAAGAGAAGATTTTTGAAAATAAATTAGTTGATACAGTTTTTTTTGTTGACAAATCCATTGTAATTATTTACAATTATTATTGTAATTATTTACAATAAATAATATGTTTAATTTTAATTCTAAAATTACTAGAAGAATATTTGATTATTATTTTATTAATTTAGAGGCTAGGTGTTATATTAATGAGTTAGCTGGTATTTTAGATGTTGATGTTGGTAATTTGTTTAGAAAATTAAAGGAATTAGAACAAGAAGGAATTTTTTTATCAGAACAAATTGGTAATCAAAATTTTTTCTTCTTAAATAAAAAATATCCTTTTTTAAAAGAATTAAAAAGAATTTATAATTCTAGATTTGGATTTGTTAATGAGCTTAAGAAAACAATTTCTAACCTAGAAAATGTTCAAGAAGCTTATATTTTTGGTTCTTATGCTCAAGAAAACTTTTCAGTTGAAAGTGATTTAGATATATTGATAATTGGTGATCATTCATCTATAGAGGCTAAAAGATTGATTTTACCAATTCAGAAAAAGATAAAAAGAGAAGTTAATATTGTAGATCTTAGTAAAAAAGAATTTCGAGATAGAATGAAAAAGAAAGATGATTTTTTAATGAATGTTTTTAACAACCCTAAAATAAAAATAATATAACATGTTAAATAAATTTATTTTTTCTAGGAAGCAGATTGATAATTATCTTAAGGTAGCTAAAAGAGATTTTGCTATTGCTAATAAATCAGATATTCCAGAGGTTGTCTTTCAGTTTTGTTATAGTTGTTTGGTAAAGACGGCTATTTCTATTTGCGCTGTCAATGATTTAAGAATTAAATCAAGGCAAGGACATCATATAAAGTTAATAGAGAAATTGAGTGCTTATTTGGAGGATGAAGAAGTTAATATTATTGGAAATGAAATGAGGTCAAAAAGAAATTTTGATCTTTATGGTGGTGGGATTGTGATTTCTTTGAAGTCAGCAAAAGAGTATTTGTTGTGGATAAAAAATATTTTAATACGGACTGAAAAGTATATTAATAATAAGATTAAAATTCAAAAATTAGACATTTAAAATGGTTGAACATATATAATGATTCATTGTATAATTTAAGTATAATTTAAATAGTTTAAAATAAAATAAAAAATATGTTTAAAAAAAATAAAAAGGAAAAGAAAAGCAAGAAAATAATTCAGGAACCATCTCAACAAGAAGATAAAAAAAATTGGATAGAAGAAGAGGAAGAAGAAGGTGAATTATTAGTTGATGTTTTTCAAGATAAAAATGATGTAGTCATTCGTTCTACAGTGGCGGGAGTTAAGCCAGAAGATATTGATATTGATATTAATAATGATATGATCACTATTCGAGGTAAAAGAAAACACGCTAATGTCATAGATGAAGATGATTATTTTTATCAAGAATGTTATTGGGGGAGTTTTTCTAGATCAATAATTTTACCTTGTGAGGTTCAAGCTAACAAAGTAAAAGCTAGTTTAAAAGAGGGGGTTTTAACTATTAAACTTCCAAAAAGTAAAAAAGATGAACCAGTTAAAGTTAATGTAGAAATTAAATAAATTGAGGTGCTTTAAGTGATAATCTCTCATTTAGCTTTAAAGGCGTTAAAGGTTTATTTTATTTTTTATGAAGAATAAGAATAAAAAGTTATTTCGTTATTTGCTTAGAATTGTAATTATTATTTTAATAGTGGTGATCTGTTTATTCATGATGGCTTTTTTTTATAATAGTTATTATGTTCACAAAGTTTATAGAGGAGTTTATTTAAATGGTCAACATTTGGAAGGTTGGAGTTATTCGGATGTTTATAATTTTTTGGAAGAGAAAAGTATTTATTTAAGTCAAAATGGCTTGGAATATAAATTTGAAGATAAAATTGTTGCTGTCCAGACTAAGTTAGAGACTTTAGATGATCCAGATTTAAGTCGGGAGTTAATTAGGTTTTATAATACTGAAACTACTAGGGCAGTTTTTGAAGAAGGAAGAGATTATGATCTGATAAAAAATATTTTGAATCAAATGATTTTAATTATTCGACCAGCTAAATTTTCTTGGCAATATGATTTTGATAAAGAAGAGTGGAAAGATGTTTTGAAAGATAATTTTTCTGAATATGAAATTACTTTTATTCCACCACAGGTAAATATTGATTCTAATGAAATTAAAATTGAAGAAGCTGTGGATGGAAAAGAATTTGATTATGAACAAATTATAGAATTGACGGAAAATAGAATAGATAGTCTTGATTTTTCAATAATAGAATTGAATTTAAAAAATATTAAATCACCAGTTACTAAAATAGAAGCAGAAGCTAAAAAAGATTTAATACAGGAGATAATAGATTTAGAAGAAATTGTTTTAAATTATAAAGAGCGGTTTTGGAAAATTAATTCTCAAATTTATCAAGAGTGGTTAACTTTAAAGAAAAGAAATGAGGAAATTTTAATTAGTTTTGACTTTGAAAAATATCAAAAACATATTCAAGATAATATTGTTGTTTATTTAGATCAAGAAGCTCAAAATGCTAAGTTTGAAATTAAAGATGGTCGGGTAATAGAATTTCAGGGCAGTCATGATGGTTTAAGTTTAAATTTGGATTTGACTTTGGAAGCAATTGAGGATGGTTTAAATGATTTGGATGATCAAGCTCAACTTGATGAGTCAGATAAAGCTAGTATTGATATTGAGATGGCGGTGGATGTAATAAAAGCTGATGTTAGCACTCAAAATGTGAATAATTTAGGAATTAGAGAAATAATTGGTGTTGGTGAATCAGATTTTCGAGGGAGTCCTCGGAATAGGGTTCACAATATTAACGCAGGAGCAGATAAATTAAATGGAATTTTGATTGCTCCAGGAGAAGAATTTGCTACTATGAAAAATTTAACGCCAGTCGATGCTAAAAGTGGTTATTTACCAGAATTAGTAATTAAGGGTAATAAAACTATTCCGGAATATGGCGGTGGTTTATGTCAAATTGGAACAACTGTTTATCGAGCAGCTTTACAAAGTGGTTTAAAAATAACTCAGCGACGACCACATTCTTATCGAGTTTATTATTATGAACCAGCTGGGATGGATGCTACTATTTATG
>JAIOTH010000101.1 GCA_021106915.1 bacterium
AAAATACCTTTTTTACCAGCATCAACCTGACAAACTTCTAATTTATCAGCATCCGGATGTTTACTTATTTTAACAATTTTCCCAACAACAATATTTTCCAAATTTTCAGCTTGATTAACAAAACCATCTACCTCAACAATAGACATGGTGATTTTTTCTGCTAAATCAGGAGCTGATATTTCATTAGGAATATCAACGTAATTTTTTAACCATTTAAGAGAAATTTTCATATATAATTAATTTTTAATTTTGTCGTCTTGTTAAGTTGAGTTCGGAAACGATACCTGTTGTCATTCCGGACTTGCTCCGGAATCTTATTTTAATATTTAGTAGCATTAGAGATCCTGAATCAAGTTCAGGATGACATCTAATCGAGTTGAACTCAACTTCGCTAAGGTAGACTTTCAAACTCGGAATGACAACGGGATTTTAAATATTCAAAATCCAAAATTCATTATTCAAAACTGCTTTGTGAATCTAAGATCTCCGGACTGTAAAAGTCGGATATCATTAATTCCATATCTCATCATCACTAATCTAGTCAAACCCATCCCAAAAGCAAAACCAGAATATTCTTGAGGATCAAGTCCCCCATTCTTAATAACCTGAGGATGAACTAAACCGCAAGGAATTAATTCTACCCAACCATCTCCACAAACACTACAACCCTTTCCACCGCAAATTAAACAATTTATATCTAATTCAAAACCTGGTTCTACAAAAGGAAAGTACCCTGGTCTTAATCTAGTCTTAACATCTTTTTTAAAAATTTCAGCTAATAAAGTACTCATTACTGCCACTAAATTAGAAATAGAAATATTCTTATCAATCATTAGACCTTCTAATTGATAAAAAGTATTATCATGTGAAGCATCAGTAGCCTCATTTCGAAAACATTTTCCTGGAAAAATCGCTCGTAAAGGAGCACCAAATTCTTCAATAGCTCTAACTTGCATTGCTGAGGTATGCGTTCTGAGAACTAATTTTTCTGATTTTTTAAAATTTTTATCAGTTTTAATAAAATAAGTATCTTGCATATCTCGTGCTGGATGAGTCGATAGAACATTTAAAGTTTCAAAATTATAATATTCTGACTCTAATTCCGGACCATCTAAAACCATAAATCCCATTGAACTAAAAATATCTACTACTTCATTCTGAATAATCGTATTCGGATGAAGATGACCAACTTCTTTTTTCTTGGACTGTATGGTGGCATCAAAATTTATTCTGTTTTTTAAATCATCAAAGCCTTCCTCTATATTACCCTTTAAATTAGAAAAAACTTCCTCCAATTCTATTTTGATTTCATTAGCTAATTTTCCAATAATTGGTTTTTGCTCCTGGGTTAAATCTTTAATGCTTTTAGTTAATTTAGTGAATTCACCTTTTCTCCCTAAATACTTTTTTTCCAAATCATAAAATTCCTCTGGTAGATTAATTTTTTTAATTTCCGCCAAAATTTTTTCTTTAATATTTTTTAATTCTTCTTTCATCCCATTAGATAAATTATTATTTATTGACTCTCTAACGGGATAAATCCTGTTAGATAAATTATTAAATACCTTCACTCAATAATTTTATTATTAATTTTTCCTTCTGCTTGGTAATTTAAGCAGAAAAATTCAATTAAGCCAAGTACTAAAATGATCAAAATAGCATTTAACCAATTGAATAAGCTTATTGACTGTAAATATAGACTAATATCTAAGACTAGAGCCAACCATAAAGCTTGACGGAAAGAGATAATCACATGTGGAAAAGCTAGTTCTTCCTTAGAAAAAAGTCTTCTAATTAAAAATCCTAAAATAGTAAAAGTACCAATTACAGCTAAAGCTAATATTAAATAAAATATTGCGAAAGAAAGAATACCGGCCTCAGCTGGATTAGTAAAAAATATTACCATTAAAAAACCAAACCAAGAAAGTAAAGTTGCAAAACTCATATATAATAAAAAACTTTTTAGATTCATCCTGTTAAATATTTAATTTAATAAGATTCATAAATCAAAACTGTAAGCTATAATCTACCTGCCTATCGGTTTACATACCGTTAGGCATGCAGACAGGTAAGCTGATAGCTAGTTTAATTATATCTAAAAAATGTTTTTAAAGCAAAAAAATTGACAGTTCCAAAATTTTACGTAATAATTAATATATAAAAAAAATAAGGAGGAAATAATGACTTAAAATTATTGGTACTTAAAATGGAGCTTACAATTAGTTCCATTGTTGATTGTTAATATCGTAAAAAACCGAACTTGAAAAAGTTCTTTAAGTGTCAAAATGCAAATCAGCAAAAACCCCAAGGAGGTTTAAGATGAAGACTAAAATCTTTGTCCTATTAATGGTGCTATTTATAGTATCGTTAACATTATTTGCAGTTTCCCAGGTAAATCTTAATAGTAATTTAACTAACGCAATTCAAAATGAAGATACAGCACCAGGAGTGTTTAGCACTGGAGAGTTTCCAGAAACTCATAGCTTTAATCTTTATTCTAATTTTTATAATTATGAGTATAATTGTGAAAACGTTCACGCTGACGATTCCTACAATACTTTAAACACTAATACCACTATTATAGT
>JAIOTH010000038.1 GCA_021106915.1 bacterium
CCACTAAAGTGTCTTTATATAAAAATAAATCTCCAGATTTATCAATTTGAGCTATTTCTTCTAATTCTGCTCGCGGAAAAGCTTTAATGATTTTGATTTCTGCATTCTGATTATAAACTCCTCTAAAATTTCGATAACCATAATAGTTATTCTGAGCATAATAAATATCTTCACCATTAGTTTTAACAATATCTGGCTCATCAATACTCAAAACTTGAACATTTGTTTCTGATACTCTTTCTGCTGATTGTGAAACACTTTCCATATTTAAAGATTCACCTTTCATCATTGCAGAATCTGTCATTTCCATAACAGGTGTATTTCTCATTCCTGAACCGTACATAGCATACTGAGAACCTGCTTTGGATTTTTGCAAATATTCTTTAAATTCTTTTTCTGATTTAAATTTATTTATTTTTACTTTATCTATTTTTTTAATTTCATCTTTTTTTAGAATATTAGTGTCTGGTCGAGACTGAAGAACATTCTGATAATTAAAAAATTCATTATGGAAATAAAGATTATAAGCCACATAAACTGCAAATCCAATTATCGCTAAAATAACAATACTAATCAAAAAAAATTTAATACTCTTTTTCCATGATTTATTATTAATTGATTCTAATTGTTTTTCAAATTGATCCATAAAATTATTTTATTAAAATTATAAAACGAAAATAAATTTTCAACTACTTTCATTATAACATAGGATTATACACCTAATCTATAACAAAACAAAAAAGCTCTCCTAAGTAAACAGAAGAGCTTTAATTTTCTAAATTTTATCTAGAAACTGAAATAACACTACTACCTTCTGGCTCACAAGACCCAATAGTAATAGTTCCTGTTGTTTCTCTTATTAAATAATAACTTGTCTCTGCAGAACTCCCACTACTTGGATCATAAGGAACTGAGCCTAAATATCCTTCTGTTGCTAAGCCTGCTAAATCAACATTACTGGTTGTACTCGTAGCTGTACATGTTCCTGTTGAATCACCTATCATTAAAGCTGTACCAGATGTTGCTGCCGTGACAGCTGCCAAATATGATCCACCATTATCTACTTGATCAATTTTAATAGCTCCTAAAATACTTGTCACATCTGTCCATCTTTGAGCATTACGAGCATCTCGAAACCTAGTTAAAGGATCTAAGGCTACAAATACTACAGCTGCTAAAATTGCAATAATTGCAATTACAATAAGCAGTTCGATTAAAGTAAAACCTTTTTTGTTTTTCATAAATTTTTAATTATTTATTTTTAAACTAATATAAATTATTCATTTCTTACTTTAAGTTTAACATATATATATAAACTTATCTAGTTATCTCTATTTCTGTGCTATTTTCTGATTCACAAGCTCGTACAATGATAATACCAGTTGAGTCTCTTTGCAAAGTATAGCCTGTAATAGATGAACTCCAAGTACCTGAACCATCTTGACTAACTGGAACATCGCCCAAATAACCCTCTGTCACTAAACTTGCCAAATTTGCACAATAATTATCTCCAGTTACGTCTGTATCACAATTAGTATTATTATCATCACAACCTGAAACAATAGCTCCATCCACAATCATATAAACTGAACCAGGGGCTAAATTTGTTATAACAGAAATATAATTACCGCCATTGTCTATTTGATCAATTTTAATAGCCTTAGATACAGCCGCTACATCTTGCCAACGGGCTGAATCACGAGAATCCTGAAACCTGACTAAAGGATTTAAAGCTACAAATATTACTGAAGCAATGATAGCAATAATAGCTACCACAATTAATAATTCTATTAATGTAAAGGCTTTTTTCATTTTCATATTTTTATTTACATTTAATTATATCAAATTTTTTCCATAATCCCTACCAACAGGCAGGTTAATTTGTATTTTTAACTGAGGCGTAATCCACATGAATCCATCCTAATGCTTCCTCGGAAATCTTTATTTGATACCAATCAGATTCTTCTTTAAGCATAACATATTCTTCTCCTGGATAAATTTTAATCAAAATTTCATAATTCGTTCCTGGACCACTTCTAACATTTAACCAACCTAGTGGATTATCGTTAATAATAATATATTCTGAATCATCATCTATCAAATCCTCTGTACTAGTAGTACTGTCCAAATCTAAATCTTCGCTAGTAGTATTATCTAAAATTAATTCCGTACTACTAGTACTAATTTCTGATTCTTCATCAATATCTGTTGTTAATTCTTCTTCAACAGATGTTTGATGAATATCCAAAATTTCCTTATTTCTTTTATCTTGTAATTCTTCCTTTTTTCCTTCCTGATAATTCCTATACCAAAAAGCTCCCACGACTAAAAAAGTTCCTAAAATTAAAATAATTACTAAAAGTTTAACCCTAGACTTAGAATTAGAATTATCAGTTTCTATTATTTGAATCTGTTCTTGATTTTTCTCTTTTTTAGTCTTTTTTTCTTTTAAAATCGTTAATTGTTTTTGTTTGTAAAATTTTTTAACTTCTGTTAAATTAAAATGTATATCTTTCTTTAACCATTTTTTGTCCATTCCTTTAATAGCTAAACCAATTGCTTCAATATATTCAATGGGTGGTAATTTTTTTAAATTTGCCTGCCCTAAACTAATCTTTATTTTTTCTCCTTTAAAAGATTCTACTAAATATTCTACCAAACCTTTTAATTGACTAGAGCCTCCTAATAAAATTATATTCTTAACTTCTTTTTTATATTTAATTTTATAATAATTTAATGAATCCTTTATTTCTTTGATTAAAAAATCAATTTCATCTGTCAAAATCTGTGCTCCTTTTGTTTTTCCAGGAATCTTAATAATTTTTTTCTTTTTCTCGGCCTGTTCTAAATCTACTCCTAAAGATTGAGCTAATTTATCAGTCCAATGATTACCAGCTAAACCTAAAGAGTAAACATACCTTAAACCTTTTTTATTAAAAATACTTATATTGGAACTAGCTGAACCAATATCAACAACAGCAACTGGCAGACCTTCTTCTAAATTTAATCCTCTAAAGACTGCTAGAGTTTCCACATCAAAAAAATCAACATCTAATCCTAATTTTTCAAATAATCTCTGCCATTCTAGAATTACTTTAACGTTAGCTGCAATTAATAATATTTCTAAACCATCTTTTTTTTCACTCAAAATTTCATAAGTAAAAAAAATATCATTAAA
>JAIOTH010000036.1 GCA_021106915.1 bacterium
GCCTCAAGACAAAGAATTTGCTGATTTCATTAAAAAAAATAAATTAAACTATATTTTAGTAGCTAATAAATGTAGCAGCAAAAGAGATCGCCAACAAGCTGATGAATTTTACGAATTAGGGCTAGGAGAACCAATTAAAATTGCAGCTATCAATGGAGTTGGCGTTGGAGATATGTTAGATATAGCTGTTGATAAATTTCCTAAAAAACTATCAAGCTCAACCCAATCAACTCAGTCAGATCAAGTTGTTCCCCAAAAGGAAAATATTAAAATTTGTTTTATCGGCAAAACCAATGTTGGTAAATCATCAATTTTAAATTCTATTCTTAATGAAGAAAAAGTAATCGTTTCCGAAGCAGAACACACTACTCGTGATGCTCAATTTATTCCTTTTACTTATAAAGATTATCAATTTACTTTGATTGACACTGCTGGTGTCCGTAAAAAAAGAACTCAAATTAAAAAAAATGAATTAGAGTTTAAATCTGTTCAACAGACTGAAAAAGCTATTAAAAAATCTGATATAGCTATTTTAGTAACTGATGTTTCTAAAAATTTAAGCGTTGGTGATCTAAAATTCAGCAGATATATTAAAAATTCCCAAAAAGGTTTAATTATTGTTGCTAATAAATGGGATCTAATAGATGACAAAGATTTAAAAACTTATGCTGAATATGTTAAGTATTATTATATTACTATGCCCTTTTTTCGTTGGGCAAAAATAATTCCTACTTCTGCCAAAGAAAAAATTAGAGTTTTGAAAATTTTAGATGAAGCTGTTGAAATTTATCATAAATCAAATCTTGAAATTGGTCCTGAAGAATTAGTAAATTTCAAAAATAAAATCATTAAAATTCATCCACCCACTATTGGACGAGGTAATAGAAAACCTAAAATTTATCAAATTAAACAAGTTGGTATGAATCCCCAAACTTTTGAAGTGATTATTGGTAAAAAAACTAGTTTAAATGAATCTTATTTAAAATTTATTGAAAAAAAATTAAGATCAGAATATAATTTAGATGGAGTAGCGGTTATTGCTTATGTTCGTAAACTCCAAAATACGATGTAGTAAGCAATACCAATATACTAATGACATACGAATTATACGAATATACAAATCATTAGCATATTAGTATAATTAGCATATTAGTATCATTTAATTCGTATCATTAGTATCTATATGAAATTAATCATTGGATTAGGAAATCCTGGAAATAAATATCAAAATACCAAACACAATGCTGGATTTATAGCTATTGATTTTTTAGCTGAAAAATATTCTGGTAAAAATCCCAAATGGAACGATAGTCAGAAAGGAAAATTACAATATTTAAGAATAGAAATCAATGGTGAAACAATTGAATTGATTAAGCCACAGACATTCATGAATAATTCTGGTTTCAGCATTCAATATGCCCAAAAAAAACACAATTTCAAACCCGAAGATATCTTTATAATTTACGATGATTTAGATATTGATCTCGGAAATCTAAAAATAGGATTTTTTGAATCAGCTGGCGGACATAAGGGAGTCAAATCCATCATCCAACATTTAGGATTTAATAATTTTCTTAGATTTAGAATTGGTATTCAGACTCCTCTTTCCAAAAAGATTCCAGTTGATAAATATGTTCTCTCTCGATTTTCATTATTTGAAAAATTAAAACTTAAAAAAGTTATTCACAAAACCACCGAAGCCATTGAACTGGCTATTGAAAAATCTCCAACTGAAGCAATGAATAAATATAATTAAGTTTCAAGTCGAAGGTTACAAGTTGCAAGTTATAATTATCAATTCAAAAATAAAACACCCTGCATCATTTTATTGATACAGGGTTTTATAATATTATTAATCAAGTTGATTTTTAAAATTAATTTGATTAATAATTGATTCTTGAACTTTATCATCTTGAATATCAAAAACTGATATTCTAGAAATGAAATGTTCTAAACCATCTTTTTGAAAAATTTTAAGAGTGCCTTCAGACGTCAATTCTAAATAAACAAAAATTTCCGTCTATTCTTGAATCATCCAGTCATCCACTTGGGATATACTATCTAATCCAAAAAGTTGAACAGCCTCTATCAGCCATGCAAAAGTGCCAGATTTATAAATAACTGATATAACTCTTACCCAAGAGTTAAGCGGAATAATTATATCTTCCTAAAGTTCCGATTCCCCTTGCTTAATAACAACAAAACAGAGATATCTCTTGATATAATCTTCATCGTCTGTCATTTCCAACCCACCATGAATAGCATTGTAGTTTCTAGCTACACAAAAATTGCTACCATCTGGATCAACAACGAAATAAAGACTCACTAAACCCAAAGTTCCTGGGGAAATATAATAGATTCCATAGTCATTATAGTCAATAACTTTTACCTTTGTTGGTTCACTGCAACCTACCATCAACAATATTAATAAAATTAACATTGCTATAAAAATAAACTTTTTCATCTTAATCCTCCTCAAAATAAATTTATTTAATTTTTTCAATCTTGTTTAAATTTACAGCTTTCTTTTTTCCATCAAAAAACTGCACTGTAACATTCTGATCAAGATATTCAAAATATCTCCCCTTAAGTTTAGGATATCTTATAGCCTTGATGATACATGAAATTTTTACCTTCTTTCCATCTATCGTCTGTCTACATAAAACTTTTTCATCAACTTCTAATCTATCCAGACCTTCTTTCAAAAAACTAAGTTTTCTTAATTGCCTATATGAATTATAAAGTTTTCTTAATTCATCTGGTAACATAGAATCAATTATTTTCTTTGGTCTAACTTTCCATTCTAACAATTTACGAACGTGAAATTTAGGCACTTCCTCGTTTAATAATTTCATTACCTCTATCTTAGTCATATTTTCCACTTCCTTCTCTGTTCTTAATCCTAAATCGAGAATAAACTTTTTTTGCATAAAAGTTACTTTTGACATATCTCCTCCATTATATTTATTTTTTTAATATTAAACTATATAACAAATAATTAATCCCGTCAAACAAAAAAATTACAAAAAAAATAATAGCCAGATTATTGCCCGCTGGTGTAAATAAGTTTCACAAGGCGAACCTAGGAAACCGACCTAACTTGCGTTCAAAGCAACAAGGAGGGATGTCACTAAGAACTACCAACGAACAAAAATCTGACTACAATTCTCAAAGTAAATACAGTATAACATACTGACAGAATTTGTCAACCCTGTTAAACAAAATTTATAAGATTTAGATTTATTTAACAGGATTAAAAACTTTACAAAAAAAATAAAACCAGCTATCATCAAAATACTAATGATACCTGCCTACCGGCAGGCAGGCGAATATTCTGATGCTAATATAGATAGATATTAATTACATTTTATTGACATCATTTTAATTAGTATCATTAGTATATTAGTATCATTAAATTAGCATCATTAGTATTAGTATATTCGAATCATTAAATTAGTATCATTAGTATATGAAAAGCGACACATCTGAAACTCAGGAACTTTCTTTAGTTCACCGAAAAATACTTCTTGGTCTTTTTTTAATTCCCTATTTTGGCTTTAAAAAAATAAATCTCTTATTTAAAGTCTATCAAGACTTGGAAAAGATTTGGCGTTTAGGATATAAAGACCTTCAAAAAAATAAATTTTCTAATAGGCTCTGTGGAATTTTTATCCATCATCGAAATCAAATCAATTTAGAACAAACTTGGAATCTCTATAAAAATTATCATATTCTCAATTATTTTGACAAAAATTATCCTTATTTCTTAAAACAAAGCTATAATCCTCCTCTAATAATCTTTGCTCTAGGTAATCTAGAATTATTAAAAAATAAAAACCTACTCAGTGTAGTTGGTTCTCGAAAATTTAGTTCCTATGGAAAATCAGTAATAGAAAAATTTATTAAAAATGTTGCTGAAAAAAATATTACTATTGTTTCTGGTTTAGCAATGGGTATTGATGCTTTAGCTCATCAAGAAGCTCTAGACACCAAAGGTTCCACTATTGCTGTTTTAGGCTCACCCATCAATCAAATTGCTCCTCAAACTAATTTTTATTTAGCTAAAAAAATTGTTAAACAAGGCTTAATTATTTCTGAATTTCCTCTCGGATCGGCAGTTCGAAAAGAAAACTTTCCCCAAAGAAATAAAACTATTGCTTCTTTATCACCAGCCACTCTAATTATTGAAGCTGGAGAAAGGTCTGGAGCGTTAATTACAGCTAAATATGCTCTAGAAGAAAATCGAGAAGTGTTGACTATTCCGGGATCAATATTTCAAAAAAATTCTGAGGGCACCAACGAACTTATCAAACAAGGAGCTAAATTAGTAAACTCCTTGGAAGATATTTTAGAAATTTATAATATTTCTTCAAACACAAAACAGTCTAAAATAATTTTTAATTCTAAAAATCAAGAAATAATCTATCAAATATTAGAAAATCAAGCTATTCACATTGACAAAATCGTAGAATATAGTAGACTAAACACTAATGTCGTTATTGCTACTATTACAGAGATGGAATTGGGGGGATTGATAAAAAATATTGGAAATCAAACTTATCAAATATAATAAACCTACTGTTAGATAACGATTTTTTTAATAATAACTTTTTATTAATTTTAATATTATGAAATTAAATTTAAATACTGAATTTAAAACCGACATATTATTAGGATTTTTTATTGCTTCCTTAATATTAGCTAATCTTTTAGGAAGTAAAATAACTACTATTTTAGGCATGAGAGTATCAGTAGGAATATTTTTTATACCTATCCTATTTTTGGTGACAGATATTATTACTGAAGTACACGGTAAAGCCAGAGCTAAAAATTTCTTTTATATATCCATCTCCGTTCTTCTATTTGCCCTAATAATGATGTATCTTTGTATTATCATGCCTGCTCATGAAAAATGGTTAAACCAGGAAGCTTACGAAATAATATTTAGAGGAAGTCTACGAATGACTATTGCCAGTCTAATTGCTTTTATACTTAGTCAATATCATGACATTTGGGCTTTTCAATTTTGGAAGAAAAAAACTCATGGTAAATTCCTCTGGCTAAGAAATAATGCTTCTACCATAGTTAGTCAATTTATAGATACTACAATTTTTATGTATATTGCCTTCTATCATTTGACTCCTAAATTTACAACTGCCTTTATATTTTCATTAATAATACCTTATTGGTTATTCAAGATAGCTTTTGCTATAATTGATACCCCATTTTGTTATTTAGGTGTTAAATGGCTTAAGAAAGACAATCTACAATAACAAATTTAAAATTTACATTTAATAATTCAATAAAATAATTTACAATTAATAATTAAATTATGAAAAGCGATTTAAGAAACAGTTCTTTTGATTTAGAAGAAAGAACTACTAAGTTAGGAGAAAAAGTAATAGATCTTTGTAAAATAATTGAAAAAAATGATCTTACCTTACCTATTATAAAACAATTAATTAGATCAGCAACTAGCGTTGGAGCTAATTATATGGAAGCTAATGGAGCTTCTTCTCGGAAAGATTTTAGAAATAAAATATATATTTGCAAAAAAGAAATTAAAGAAACTAAACATTGGTTACGAATGTTAGTTAGAATTTTACCAGAAAAGGAAGATCAGATTAGAATTATCTGGAGAGAAGCAGAAGAATTAACTAAAATCTTTGGTAAAATAACTTCTACATTAGATAATAAGAATAAATAGAATAAGTATTAATAATTAATAATTTAGTAATTGATTATTAAATGAAAATTTTAAATTTTAAATTGATAATTAAAATAACGACATGGTTAATACAAAATATGAAAAAGCAATTCAATTTTTGAACTCGCTTAATAATATACCTGGCCGAAATTATTTAGACTACAATAAATCTAAACAAAAAGGCAAGAAAAAATATGACCGTTCTTTTTATATTGATAGATTGAAACATCTCTTAAATTTAATTGGTAATCCTCAGAATAAGTTAAAATACATTCACGTAGCTGGTACTGCCGGCAAAGGAAGCACTGCTCAAGCCATTCATAATGTACTTAAATCTGCTGGTTATAAAGTCGGCTCTTATTATTCTCCCCACACTACCACTCATATCGAAAGAATTAAAATCGGCAATAAATATATTTCTCCTAATACCTTTGCCAATATAATAGAATCTCTAAAAGCCCCTCTAACAGAATGCGCCTTAAAAAGTCCTTATGGAACACCATCTTATTATGAAATATCTTTAGTTATTGCTCTAATTCATTTTGCAAATATCAAATGTGAGTGGGTAGTTTTAGAGGCTTTATTAGGCGGAAGATATGACGCTACTAATGTGATTAAAAATACTAAATTAGCAGTACTTACTAAAGTAGACTATGATCATCAATAAGTTCTTGGTAATACTTTACAATAGAATGCTGACGATAAAATGCAAATTATAAAACCAAACTGTAAATTCATTACCACAGAACAAAGGCCTCAAATTTTAAAACTTTTAGAAAAAAAATGCAAGAAAGAAAATGCTGAATTTTTACCAATCAAAACCAAAGCTAAAAATCGTAATAATTTAATTGCTCAAAAAATTGGTGAATTATTAAAAATAAGACCTAAGGCTATTGAAAAGGCTTTAGCTAAAACAAAATTACCTTGTCGTTTTGAAACTATTCAAACAATTCCTAAAATTATTATCGACGGAGCTCATAATAGAATCAAATTAAGAAAAGTAGCTGAAAGTTTAGAGATTGTTAAACGCAAAAAACTAATCATACTTTTTTCTATGACTGCTGGTAAAAATACGATCGAATCCATGAAAGAAATTGCTCATTTAGCTGATCACATTATTTTCACTCGTACTCTATCCTTACCTGGAAATAGAAGAACAGTTCCCTTACATGAATTTCAAAAAAATGTTAAAAAACTAAAAATTAAAGCTAAAATAAATTATTTCTTAGATCCTTGGCAGGCTATGAGTTATGCCATCTCTAATACCAGTAGTAAAGATTGCTTATTAATTACTGGTTCAATGTATATGGCTGGCGCTCTTAGAGAAAAATGGATTAATGAAAAATATATCTTAAAAAATAGATCTTCATTTTAATAATACCCTTAAACAAAACTTACTATGTCTAGTAAATTAGTAATTGTAGAGTCGCCAACTAAAGCTAAAACTATTGAAAAATTCTTAGATAAAACTTATAAAGTTAAGTCTTCTTTTGGTCATATTCGAGACTTACCAAAAGCTAAATTAGGTGTAGATGTTGATAATAATTTTGAACCAGAATATGAAATTCCTAAAAAAGCCAGTGTCAAAGTTAAAGAATTAAAAAAACTGGCTAAAAATGCTGATACAATTTACTTTGCTACTGATGAAGATCGAGAAGGAGAAGCTATTTCTTGGCATTTAGCTCAAATTTTTAAAACTCCCATTGATCAAACTGAAAGAATAACTTTTCATGAAATTACCAAGGAAGCTATCAAAGAATCTTTAAAAAGCCCTCGACATATTGATATGGATATGGTTAATTCTCAACAAGCTCGTCGAATATTGGATCGTTTAGTGGGATATAAATTATCTCCTTTTCTGTGGAAAAAAATTACACGTGGACTATCGGCTGGCCGAGTCCAATCTATAGTAGTTCGTCTAATTGTTGAAAAAGAAAAAGAAATTCAAGCTTTCAAAATAGACAACTATTGGGAAATCATAGGTGACTTTCAACAAAGTAAAAAAGAAAATTTTGAAGCTAAATTATTCAAAATAGATAGCAAGAGCTTAAAAAAATTATCAATTGATTCCGAAGAAAAAGCCCAAAAATTATTTAAAATTTTATCCGATCAAGAGTACTATGTAGCAAACATTAACAAAAAAGACACTAGTCGTAATCCTCTAGCTCCCTTCACTACATCTTCTTTACAACAAGAAGCTAGTCGACATCTACATTTTTCAGCCAAGCAAACCATGATGTTAGCTCAAAGATTATATGAAGGTATTAAAACTAATAATGAAACTACTGGTTTAATTACTTATATGAGAACTGATTCTCTTAATTTATCCAAAAAATTCCTTGGTGAAGCTTCTCAATACATTAAAGATAATCTAGGTAAAGAATATTTAGAATCAAAAACTTTCAAAACTAAGAGCAAAGGAGCTCAAGAAGCTCACGAAGCTATTCGACCAACTTCTGCTCAACGAACTCCAGAAGAATTAAAAGATGTTCTAGATCCTCAACAATTCAAACTATATCAATTAATTTGGCAAAGAGCGATCGCTAGTCAAATGAGTCAAGCTAAATTAGAAGCTACTTCTGTGAGTATTAATACTAAAGATGATAAATACACTTTTAAAATAAATGGACAAGTTATTAAATTTGCTGGTTTTCTAAAAATATATCCTAGTAGTACTAAAGATGAGATATTACCCAGAATGGAGAAAGATGAAATTATTAAATGTTTAGAAATCCGACCAATTGCTAAGGCTACTAAACCGCCAGCTCGTTATTCTGATGCTACTATAGTAAAAACTTTAGAAGAAAAAGGAATCGGTCGACCTTCGACTTATGCTCCAACCATTAATACGGTAATTAACCGTGGTTATACTGAAAGAATAGATCAAAGACGATTAAAACCAACTGACATTGCCTTTGTAGTTAATGATATGTTAGTTGAACATTTTTCTGATATTGTAGATTATAATTTTACTGCTCAAATGGAACAAAATTTAGATGAAATAGCTGAGGGAAAACAAAAGTGGCAAAAAGTAATTGGTAATTTTTACAAACCATTCAGTAATAATTTAAAAATCAAAGAAAAAGAAATTGATAAAAAAAAAATAACTGAGGAAGAAACAGATCATATTTGTGAAAAATGTAATAATAAAATGGTCATTAAAATAGGTCGCTGGGGTAAATTTCTAGCTTGTTCTAATTATCCAGAATGTAAAAATACAAAAAAAATAGACTCCAAAGGTAATATTGCTGAAAAAAAAGAACCAGAATTATTAGAAGAAAAATGTCCTGATTGTGGAGCTCCCCTAGTACTAAGAAATGGCCGCTTCGGAAAATTTAAAGGATGCTCTAAATATCCAGATTGTAAATATATCAAAAAAGAGGCTCTAAAATTAGATAATGATTTAGAACTAAAATGTCCAAAATGTAAAAATGGTAAAATTACCGCCAAACATAGTCGCCGAGGAATATTTTATGGATGTGATCAATACCCAAAATGTGATTTTGCCTTCTGGGGCAAACCAACTGGAAAACTCTGTAAAGAATGTCAAGCGCCAATGATAGAGAGTAAAGACGGAAAAAAATGCTCAGATAAAAACTGCTCCTCTCGAAAATAACTTTCTTAAACAAGTACACATCTCTTAATAAAGCCTCTTAATCATTTTTGAACAGAGGCTTTTCTAATAAAACTCCTATAATAGCCCTAATAACTATATTCATATATAATTAAAGTATGTCTGAATTAAAAGAACTAACTCAAATTTTTAAAAAAAATAACAAAGAAAATGATCTTGGGTCTTCTTTGATTAAAAAAGCTTGGGAATTCGCTTCTGTAGCCCATCAAAATCAAAAAAGACTTAGTGGTGAAGAATATATAACCCACCCCATGAAAACAGCCATTATCTTGGCTGAATGGGATATGGACATTGAAACTATAATTGCTGGTATTTTACATGACGTTCCAGAGGAAACTGAATTTACTATCAGTAATATCAAATCCGAATTTGGCTCAGAAATTGCTAAATTAGTCGAAGGTGACACGGAAATTGGTCACATAAAATATCGGGGAGTAGAAAGATATGCCGAAAATTTACGAAAAATGTTTATAGCTATGTCAAGAGATGTTCGAGTAATAATTATCCGTTTTGCTGATCGCATTCACAATTTAAAAACTCTACAATATCATCCTAATCCTCAAAAAAGATATCGCATCGCCTTGGAATCTCTAGAAATATATGCTCCAATCGCTGGACGTCTAGGTATGTATAAAATTAAAGAACAAATAGAAGATCTTTCTTTTAAATATGTTTACCCTTTAGAAAAAAAATGGACTATTGAACAACTAAAATCTCAACTAGAGACCCGCACTATTTCTCTTAAAAAAATTAGATATAAAATTATTGATCTACTTGAAAAAAATGATATAAATTTTATCAAAGTTTATGGTCGAAAAAAAAAGCTATACTCTTTATACAAAAAATTACTCCGTAAAGAAAAAGATATCTACAAAATTTATGATTTAATTGCCCTACGAATAATAACTAATACAAAAGCTGATTGTTATACAATATTAGGCTTAATTCATAATAATTGGCAACCATTAAATGGCCGGGTAAAAGATTTCATTTCTCAGCCCAAACCCAATGGCTATCAATCTTTGCATACTACCATTCTTAACGAGGACCATAATCCCATAGAAATTCAGATTAAAACTCAAGCCATGGAAAAAGTGTCTGAATTTGGTATTGCCGCCCACTGGAGATACAAAGACAAAAAAATAGATATTAATAAAAAAGAGTTCTCTTGGATGAAAGATCTAGTTAAATGGCAACAAAAAATTAAAAATAATAAGGATTATTTAAAATCTATTAAATTAAATACTGATATATTTAAATCCTGTATTTTTGTTTTTACTCCTAAAAATGACGTCATTGAATTACCAGAGAGATCCACTCCCATAGATTTTGCTTATCATATTCATACCGACGTTGGTAATAAATGTATTGGTGTAAAAATAAACAATAAAATGTCTAAAGTTAATACTGAATTAAAAAATGGTGACCTAGTAGAAATTTTGATGGACAAAAATCGAAAATTGCCAAATCCTGACTGGCTAAATTTTATACGTACTAATACCGCTAAAGAAAAAATAAAAAACACTGTCTCCAGAGCTAGAAAAGAAAAAAATAAAAATTTCATTAAAAGAATCAAAGGATATATTAAAAGATAATAAAAACTTCCTTATAAAATATGACCTAATTACCTTTTAACTACTTGGTGCTCTCGCCAAGAATCGAACTTGGATTACCGGTTCCGCAAACCAGCGTTCTATCCATTAAACTACGAGAGCTTATTTTATATAATATTAGTTATAAAAAGAGCTTTTGTAAAGCTCTTTTTATAATTGAATTCCCTCACCTAAAATTGTATAGCTAATAAATTTAGTAAAAATTATAATTTCAAAACTCTAGTCAAAAAATCTGAAGCCGGCTCTTCACTCTTATCAACATCTTCTTCTAAAAACAAAAATAAAGTATCTCTAATATTTACTGGATTTTGCTCTTTTAAAGGTATGCTAATTCGAGCTTTTAATTTACTCTTTAGCTCTAAATACAAATTAGAAACATTTGGTGGCTCATAAATAATAAAGAAATTACTTATATCTTTATAAGGGTATACTTTATTACCTATTTCGATACCTCCCTCTGTTATCTTAACTTCCAAATCTATTGGTTCTTTATTATTTTGTAGCAAAACAATAATAGTAGTCATTATAACTATTACTGCAAATAAAAAATTACCCATTAACAACGCTGCTAATAATAATGAAGCTACAAATACAAAAAGAACAATATACCAAGTTGTACTATGCTTATATTTTTTGAATTCCGGAAAATACCAGCTATAAAAAGTCTTTCCTAATTCTATTTTTTCAACCATAATTAATATTTATTATATTATATATTATTATTATACAATTTTATAACTTCATTGACAATCAAACTTTTCTTAGATACAATAGATTTATTGTAGATAAAGAGGATGACTGACATGCATTTCCATAAGTGTAACAATATAAAGACAAGAACTAAGATACGGAAGGGTGGCTGAGTGGCTGAAAGCGACAGATTGCTAATCTGTTATACGTTTTTTAAGCGTATCGGGGGTTCGAATCCCTTCCCTTCCGCCATAGGCCAACAATTATTATTATTATCTCTTTAAAAATTACTTATTAAATAAGTAAATTGTTTTTATATATTTATCAAAATAAATACATCCCTTACTTTTAAATAAAGGATGAATAAAATTTAAATTAACTAATTAACGATCAGCTACACAATTTAATGTTCTAGCTGTAATAGCACCACCTTCTGAAATCTGAAAAAAACCAGCATCACCTAAACTACTATTTGCTTCTAAATAAAAACAAATATTGTAATCAGCGGTAGTAGCGTTAGCCGCCGTAATAGAATAATCACATGCTCCAGCGCTAGCTATAGCTGAACATGCAATTCCATCGCCTTTAGTAGAAGGATCTATAAGTTTTGTGGTAATATCAACACCAAAATCACCTGGTCCAGTACATTCTGATATTTTATCATCCTTAAGAACGCAACCTACTAATTTAGTATTTACTGAAAGTGTATCTTCTATTTCTAAAGTATTAGATAATTGTTTTATATCTGATAATCTTCGAACATCTCTAGTTCTTTCTCTGCCACTACTTAATGAAACCATAGACATAGCTGCTAATATACCAATAATAGTAACCACTATTAATAATTCAATTAAAGTAAAACCTTCTCGTTTTGAATTTTGTTTAAAAAATCTTCTCATTATTTTATTTCCTTTCTTTGTCCCTATTAAATAAAGATATGTCCTGAGATTATTCAGGGTAATTTATTATTTTGTTATCTAATTTACTATAATATTTATATTATAACATATAATATATCGATATACGAATTAAATTGGATTCAGCAAATAAATTTATTTAGCATCATTAGAATGCATTGGCCAAATTATACATAGGTGTAATAATAGCCGCCACCATTCCACCCACAGCAATACCAATTATTATCATTATCATTGGCTCAATTAATGAAGTTAAATTATTAACCATATTTTCTACTTCTCGAGAGTAAAAAGAAGCTAATTTATCCAAAACTACATTAATTTTACCTGTTTTTTCACCAACTCTTAGCATTTGCGATAACATCGAAGGAAATAAATCACTTTTAGAAAATTCATCCGCTATTGAATAACCATCTTCTACTTTATCAATGGTTTTATCTATCGATTTTTTATATTGATCATTGGAAATTACCACTGCTGTAATTCGGAAAGATTCACTTAAAGGAACACCAGCTGACAAAAGACTAGATAAAGTTCCTGAAAAACGAACTAAATAAATATTTTGCCAAAGTTTACCAAAAACTGGAAATTTCAATTTAATAAAATTAACTGCCTGACGACCAACGTCTGTTTTCTTTATAAAAATAAATATTAAACCCCATAAAATAAGAATTCCTAAAATTAAAAATATATAATAACTTCGAAAAATATCACTAGTATTAATCAACATTTTAGTTGATAAAGGTAATTCTTGACCAGAAGCCTGAAGCATTCCCGTCAAATTTGGAATTACAAAAATCATCATTGCAACTCCTACGGCAATTAAACCAACGATAATAAAAATTGGATAAATCATTGCCCCTTTTATTTTAGCCTGCAATCCATAATTTTTTTCGACCTCGTCAGCTAAATAATTCAAAACTTCATCTAATCTACCAGAACTCTCCCCTGAAGCGACCATGTTTACAAAAAAATTATCAAAAATATCATGTCTCCGCAAAGCATTTGATAACCTAGTACCACCGTCAACATCATCAGCTATTTTCTCAATTATTTCTTTTAATGTTTCATTCTCAGTCTGTTTAGATATACCTCGTAAAGCTTGAATAATTGGCACTGTCGCCGAAACCATAACTGATAATTGACGAGAAAAAATAACTAGATCTTTTTTACTAATCTTGTTGAATAAAGAAAATAATTTAGAACTAGATTTAAACAAAGTTCTTGATTCTTCAATTTCTATAATTTTTAAACCTTTTTCAGTTAAAGCACTAGCAGCTGAATCAATACTTGGTGCTTCTATAGCACCTTCTAATGCTTTCCCTATTTGGTTCAAAACTCGATAATTAAATATAGGCATATTATTCGTAATAATTCTCAGCGTCTTCAGCTTTAATTATACCTCGACGAGTAAACTCCTCTAAAGTATTATTCAAACTTTGCATATTATCTCCCCGAGAAGTTTGTATTATTGATTGTAATTGATCAAATTTAGCTGACTTAACTATGGACTTACCAGCGGAATTTGTAGTAAATACTTCTGGAATTAATATCTGTCCTCCACCAGATTTAGGAACTAATCTCTGATTAATAACTACTTTTAAATTTTCAGTAATTAAAGACCGAGCCCAATCTTTTTCTGATGTTTCAAAGCTACCATATAATTTATTCAATAGCGTACTAATTGAACTGATATCAAAAATAGCAAAAACTAATTTTCCAGAATCTGCCACTTGAAGCATACTCCTTATTTCTAAAGCATTATCGACCCGAGACAAATAAACGATATCAAAAGATTCATCTATTAAATCATTTAGAGCGTTTTCCATTGAATCCACATCATGACCAATCTCTCTTTGTTCAATTATAGATTTATCATTTATAAATCTATGCTCTATTGGATTTTCGATAGTGATAATTCTCTTATCTTTATTTTTATTAATATAGTCTAAAATTGCAGAAATAGTAATACTTCTACCAGAAGAAACTGGGCCACAAACTATTACTAATCCAGAATTTAATTTTACTATATCATTAATTACTTTTGGCAAATTCAATTCACTAATATCATTAATTTTAATTGGAATAAGCTTAATAGAAATTGACAAAGAAGACTTTTGATAAAAAAAGTTAACTCTTAATCTTAAATCATCTGACCAATCGTAAGCAATAGTTAATTCCTTTTTTTCAGTTAATATAGATTTTTTCTTTGGATCTAAAAAAAAATCTGCAATAGTATCTAAAAAATTTTTTGTTAAAATCTCTCGATCTGATAATTTTTTTAAATGGCCATAAATTTCTAAAACTGGATAATTACTAATATTAAAATAAACTACGCTAGCATCTTCTTTTACAGCATAATTAATAATCTCCTTTAATTGAAGTTGGTCTATGGCTGGCATAAATTATTTACTTAAAACAGTTTCAATCTTCTTTATTACCTCACTAGGGACAAAATAAGCTTTAATTAAAAAATCTTTAGCCCCCAAATCATAACACTTTTTAATATCCTCTTTCTGAGATAAGTTAGTCAATACTATCACTGGAATATCCTTTATTCCTTTATCACTTTCTTTTTCAGACAAAACTTCAAAACCAGTTTTTTTAGGCATTAATAAATCCAAAATAACTACATCTGGTTTGTTAATTTTTATCTTATCAATAGCCTCTTGTCCATCTACAGCTAAAATTACATCAAAATTTTCCAATTCCAATTTTTCTGAATACATTCTTGATAAAAAAGGATCATCTTCAGCAATTAAAACCTTAATTTTTTTTTCATTCATATATTAAATTTATATTTAAATTTCCTTAGTAGCTCTAATAATTTCTTCTACAGTCGTGATACCATTCAAAGCCTTAATTAAACCATCCTGCATCATATTAATATAATTATTTTTCTTCAATTCATCTTCAAAATTATTCATATTAGAATCCGTATAAATGATATCTTTTAATTTTTTATTCAAATCAATCAGTTCTGTAATTGCAATCCGTCCCTTATAACCTGTATTTCCGCACCTATTACAACCCTTACCATGATAAAATTTTATTTCATCTCCTTTCTTAACCTTACCATAAAAAGCATCTTCTGGTATAGACTCAATAATTGACATAATTTTTTTCGAAAAATTTTCCGGAACTTTGACTTCTTCTCTACAATTATCACAAATTTTTCTTACTAATCTTTGAGCTAAAATTAAATTTAAAGTAGAGGCTAATAAAAATGATTCAATACCCATATCAACTAAACGCGGAATAGCTCCTATGGCATTGTTAGTATGTAAAGTGGACAAAACTAAATGTCCCGTCAAGGCAGAATGCACTGCTAATCCAGCAGTTTCCCCATCTCGAATTTCTCCAACCATAATTACATCTGGATCCTGTCGAAGTAAAGACCTTAAACCAGAAGCAAAAGTAAAACCAGCCTCTGGTTTAATTTGAGACTGATTAACCCCCTCTATACTATATTCAACAGGGTCTTCTAAGGTTGATATATTTATTTCTTCTGAGTTTATTCTATTTAAACCAGTAAAAATAGTAAAAGACTTACCACTACCAGTCGGTCCAGTTACTAAAATCATGCCATTAGGTTTTGTAATATTTCTTTCAATGACTTCTTTAGATTTACCCATGAATCCTAAAGTTTCAAAATCTGGAACAGAATCTGGAGTTCTTAAGATCCTCATTACTGATTTTTCGTAATCCACCAAAGGAAAAGTGGAAACTCGAAAATCTATTTTTTCTTCTTCTTGACCCTTTTTCAATTTAATTCTAATCCGACCATCTTGCGGAATCCTGGTTTCATCTATTTTTAAATTGGCCATCACCTTGACTCTGGCAATTAAGGCATTATGAATATAAATCGGTAAAATAATAGAATTATGTAACTTACCATCTACTCTAAATCTAATAATTGATTTTTTACCAACTGGTTCAATATGGATATCAGAAGCCCGACCTTCAACAGCATGCCTTAAAATTACTGAAACTATTTTAGTAATTGGAGCAGTTCGAATTACATCTCCTAAATCTTCAGCTTCTATCTGAGTATCGTCTAAATTTATATTTTCAAATTTTTGTTTAGCATCATCCAAAGCATCCTCTACCTCTTCTTCTATGTCTCCTGTTTTTTTTAAAAAATTATTAAAACTTTCATTAGAAATCAAATAATACTTAACATTATATTTATTTTCGTGTGCTAAAAATTCTACGGCTTCAATTGCACTAAAATTTTCTGGATTAACTAAACCTACCTCTAAAGTATTATCTACTTTATTAAAAATTACCATCTTATAATTTTTAGCTAGATTTTGAGGCAATAATTTAGATATTTCTTTATTTATTTTTTCATCAGCTAAATTTTTATAAGGAACACCAATAACTTCCGCTTTAATCTGAGCATATTTTTCTGAATCCAATATATAATATTTTTTTACTAAACTATCGATATCTAAATTTTCTTCTACCAATCTTTTTTTTAAAACCTCAAACTCCTTCGCATCTAAAAATCCACTCTCTTTAATCTTAGCCAATATTTTATCACTATAATTAATCGCCATTTTTTTATTAGACTTATTTTAATTATCTTCTAAATCTTCCGATATTTGTTTATCTATTGGATTGCTAAAAGGATATTTATTTCCAAGATCATCTGCATCAATTTCAATTGGCAATGCCAAATAAGAATCTAAACTGTTTATAAAATTTTGAAAATCTTTATCAAAAATATTTTCCACTTCTGTTAAAAGATTATTTATTTTAAATTTCTTTATCTCAATAATTTTTTCATAATCTTGGGAGTCTGATACAATTTCTTCACTAATCATGCTTGTTTTATTTTTAGCTAAAAAATAAAACATAAGACCCATCATTATAATCATGACTATGAAAAGAAATATTAATTTTTTATCAAATTTAGGTTTCATCTTTTAAATAATATGTTTTAAAAATTATTGAATATGATTCTATATTTTGATCAAAACTTAAGGAACTTATATCGATTAATCTAACATGACTTTCTAAAGCTGCTAAAAAATCCTTAAACTGATCATAACCACCATTACCTCCAAACACAAAAATTGAAACTTCTACTTCACCAATTATGCTATTATTTTCTATTGATTCTGTCTCTATCGGTAAATCCTTATTCCTTCTAATTTCATTCTCAGCACTAATATCAGTCATTATTATATCACCTAAAAATAAACCATTGGCTAGAACCAAAGACTCCATCTGAGCCATTAAATTATATAAATTTTCCTCTCTTGGTAAAACCTCATATAATCTATTTATCTCTTTTTCTTTTTTAGTCTTTAAATCTCGATATTTTTCCATTAATTCCTTTGTTTTCAATTGATAATTTTCTATAATCAAAAGCTCTCCTTTTTTCCTAGCTACAGCAGATTTTTCTTCTTTTAACTTTTCAAATTTGGGGAACAAAAGGAATAAATAACCTAAACTTAATATCAAAACAATTTCAAATATAATTATGATTTTATGATACTTAAATGAAAAAATGAAAACCCTGGAAACTTTTCCAGTTGATAATTTTTTAAGATTTTTATTCTTAATTCCTTCTTTAAATATGTTTTTATTGTTTCTCATTTTCTTCTTCTTGAAAATTTATAAAAATATCATCAACTAAGTCTAGGGTAATACTAAAATTAATAAAAGCTTCTAATTCTTTCATTGATAATGATGCTCCATCTATCAAAACATTGTCTACAAAATCTGGACTATTTTTTAAATGTTTCCACTGCTTAGAAACTGTATAGTAATCCGGAGCCACGCCACTTAATGTGAGATTCCCATCTAAGCTACTAGCAAAATTAGAAAACCGGACATCTTTTAAAGTATGTTTTTCTAAAATAGCAAAAAATTTAGTCCAATAAATATGATCCTTAAATAAATCTCTAATGTGACTTACTTTATCTCTCCAATCAGTCATCTCTTCTATCAAACGATCGTATTCTTTTAAATTATCAATTTTAGAATCTATTTCTGTTTTAATACTTATATATTCTCTATTTATTTTTATCTTATAAATATCAATAGCGAAATAAGATATTATTATTACCATTAACGACAAAATAAAAGCCGAAATAAAAATAGAATATAGATTTTCTTTACGAGGCAAATTAATACCACTAGGTAAAAGATTAACATCTAGCTTTGATTTCAAACTTTTATTTTTAGGAATATTCTTTTTTGTACTTCGAAAAAATCTTGAAAAAAATGATCCTTTTTTCTTTATTTTTATTGATTTTTTTTCTATTTTTCCTTTTTTAACTAACTTTTTATTAAAAACTGGACTAATATCTTTTTTCTCCGGAACTACTAATTTTTTCTTAAAAATTTTAGGTTCTTTTTTGGGAATATGAATACTTTTCACCTGCGAAACTTCTTTCTTTGAATTTGAATCAAAATTAAAATCATTTGAATTTATATTTGAATAATTCTTTTTATTATCCAATTTTTTTGGCAATAAATCTTGTTTTGAGGATAACTTTTTTTCCACCAAATTAACTTTGGGTTTATTATTGCTACGACTTTTCTTGGGTCTAAACCAATTAGAGACTTTATCTAAAAATCCAATTTTATTATCTTGATATTTTTTTAATTTTTGACCTTTTGTAAATTCAACTCCAAAATCTTGAGACTTGCTCTTTGCAGATCCTTCTCTTTTTTTCTTAATATCCTCTGGTAATAAATTTATATCCAACATAGTTATACTAATGATACGAATAAATTGATGCTAATATACTAATACTAATAATACGAATAATATGATACCAATATACTAATCTTAATTATACTAATGATATAAATATTTGTATATTCGTATCATTCTGAATTGAATTAGTGCCTGCCTACCGGCAGGCAGGTATTAGTGCTGTATGTTTATTATATTATATTTCGTAAAGATAATCCAATAGCCACTGAAAATCGTGGACCAATTTCATCTAAAACTGGCTTTAATTCTTTAGGATACATTACTTTATGCCAAGCATCACCAATATAAACCGAAGTGTCTAGGACCTTTCTTAAATAATCTGTTAAATTCGGTAAATAAGCTGAACCACCAGATAAAATTACTTTTTCCACAACACCACTACCCTGTCTTCTGTATAAATCAAGAACATATTTTATTTCATTAACCATTGGGGAAAGAGTTTCTTCTATCTTCTTAGGAATATTACTACTATCCTCGCTAGCTGAAACCAAGCCAAAGTCCTGTTTAAATTGCTCGGCTCTCTCAAAGCTAATATTTAGACTATTAGCAATACTTTGGGTCATCATATTACCACCAATTTCAATACTTCTATTTAAAACTGGCAAACCATTCTCCACTACCGCCACATCAGTAGTAACCGAACCAATATCAACTATCATTGTTGAAGAAGAACCATCATCTATTAAAGATCTAGCCATAGCAAATGATTCCACCTCTAGCCTAAATAATTCTAGACCAGCTTTTTGAAATATATCTAAATAAATGCTTACTAAATTTTTTGGAGCAGCAGTTAATAAAACTTTATTGAATTTAGACTTAGTTGTAATAAAATCACTCGCTTTATTTCTCTTCTTTTTTTTGGAATTTTTTAATAAACTATCTTTTTTATTTTCTGGAGTTGAATCTTGAATAATCTTCCAATCTAAAATCATGTCTTCGATTGGAAAAGGAATAAATTTTTTTGCTTCCCATTTTACGGCCGACCCTAAATCAACTTTATTCATATTTGGCAGACTAATAACTGAATTAAAAACTGAAAATGTTGGTAAGGCTGCTGCACATACTTTAGTAGAAATTCTAGACTTACTAATAATTTTTTTAATTGTATTTGCTACAATTTCCACTGTTTCTGGAGTTTTACTTCGCGCCAAATCTGAAGAAATATTAGCCATCCCATAGGTAACCAATTTTGCCCTATTATTAACATTAGATAATTGAACAATCTTAATACTAGAAGTTCCAATATCAACTCCTAAAAAATCATCTTTTTTTTTATCGAATAAACCCATATTTCAATCAATTACCAATTTAAAATTTCCAATTTACATTCAATATCCAATTATTCAATGTCTAATTTACAAATCACTATTATATATATTTCTATTCTTTACTGTTAATTTATTATTGTAAATTAATTAATACGGTGCTACCTGATCCCATCGTGGCAAAGATTTTAAAACATCTCCTAAACCCAGAGGAGTATTAATTATATTACGACCATCATAGATTATCAACTCAGCTGCTTCTCTAAAATCACTTCTAAAAGTTCTCTGAAATTGAAAATTCTTAGCCAAAAATTGACCTGAAACTTCTAATTGCTTGTTAGATTCTCCTGTATATATAATACCGCAACCCTCTATTGGTTGACTCAAATCATCACCACAATTTTCAATTTCATCGTCACCTAAAATCATAAAAGTACCTGCTAATTTAGTAACATTAGGATCAATATGTAAATCTCCTTTTATAATCCAAGCAACCGAAGCTAACTTTTGACTATCCCCTTCTACAGAAAGGGAATCATAACTAGTATTTCCATTAATGTATAAATCTCCATCTATAATTATTAAACCAGATCCGTTATCACAAGTCTCCCCCGTAGCGTTTTTAAATATATAAGCATCACTTCCTGATCTAATATCAATACTGGTATTATTCTCTTGAAAATAAATTTTACCATCTAAACAAACATTCGGATTGGAAGGTGAAGATTCTCCTGGAAGAACTTTTTCAATTTCGCCATAATTACCACTAACTAATCCCGAATAATCTAAGCTTCCCAAAACATTTCCATAATCATTTTCTAAACTTGGAAATTCATAATTTCCACCTTTAATCATCCAAGGACTATTATAGTCATAAATCAATTCTCCTTGGGGGCCAACACTAATCATTTGCTCACTAACCCAATTACTAACATTTCCTCTAGCTTGAATTATATAAGTAGCATTAGAATATCCTTGTGGTGGTACTACCGAATAACTAGAACCAATATCTGATCTACTGTAAATACTGCCATACTTAGCAGACAAATAAGAACGATACAATCCTGAAACAGAATTCGGAGAAAATTGGAACCAGCCAGTACCTATATTTTCTAGCAAATCATTTAAATATCCACCCCAAGAAAATCCCTTAATATTAGCAGTATTAGAATCAAAAATTAATCCATATCTTCTGCATTCCGTACACTTATCGCAAACATTCACACCCTCAACATATTTTATACTTTTTTCGAAAACACAATCACTACATTCATAGCAAATATTAGCCCGGCCTTCTTCATCTAAATAATTAAAACAACCTGAACAAAACTTTTTCTCTGGATAATTATAACCATAAGATATTTCATCTGCCGTTAAGATTCTGTCATAAACTCTAATATGATCCATAATACCCTTAAAATAAATATCATCACCACATCCATTACAATAAGAATGACCAATTTCTTTTAAATTTTGATCTTTAGACACATCCTTATATTCCTCTGAAAAATAATTTTCAAAATCAGATGCTCCCACAAAAGCTCCATTTCGATAAAACTTTACTTTTTCTTCATTACGAACAAAAACATAATTATGCCAATTACCATCCCATATAAAAGCCTCTGGTATTGATGCTTGTATTGACTCTGAAATTTTCCATAAAAAACCATCATTATTAATACCATCAGTAAATACACCTTCATTATTAGAACCATTAGTAAAAAGAAATAAGCCTACTTTTTCTTCTCGATCATCAGCTTTAGCCCAAAAACTAAAAGTATTGTGTTGAGATAAATCAATTTCTCCTAAATCCAAAATATGTCCTTGATCACCAAAAGCTAAACAGTTATTTAGCATACAATCATCAGTTAACCAATAATCTCCATAAAAACCAACTAATCTTCCTTTATTATCAAATTCTGAATAATCATTAACGGAAAAACCTCTATCTTCATCTAGTTTCAAATAAACTAATAAATTTAATTCTTCATCTCTAATGCTACAACTCATACACTCTGAAAAATTTTCTAATGTATTATAAATTTTATTACTAGATTGTAAAGAAATCCAACCAGCATCTCCTAAGCTAATAACTTTAGCC